>NZ_DFRG01000134.1:0-287 GCF_002378135.1 Thioclava sp. UBA3469 | reverse complement strand
CCCGCCGCGAAAATGCCCGGCTGCGAGGTGCGGGTCGAGCCCGGCTCCACCCAGACATAGCCGCCCGATTGCATCTTCAGGCTGTCCTTCACGAGTTCGGACGAGGGCGCGTGTCCGATCGCCACGAAGAACCCGTCGCAGGGGATCACCTTCTCAGACCCGTCGGCGGTGGATTTCACCCGCACACCGGTCACGCCGAGCGGATTTTCGTCGCCGAGGATTTCCTCGACCGTGTGATTCCACTCGATCTCGACCTTAGGGTTCTTGAACAGGCGGTCCTGCAGGAT
>NZ_DFRG01000274.1:0-2768 GCF_002378135.1 Thioclava sp. UBA3469 | reverse complement strand
CCGACAGCGTCTCCAAGGGGCTGGACGTCTATTCCATGCGCCAGCCGCTGGGTGTCTGCGCCGGCATCACGCCGTTCAACTTCCCCGCCATGATCCCGCTGTGGAAAATGGGCCCGGCGCTTTCGGCCGGTAACGCGATGATCCTCAAGCCGTCCGAGCGCGTGCCGACTACCGCAATCATGCTTGCGGAACTGGCGCAGGAAGCCGGTCTTCCCGACGGCGTGCTGCAGGTCGTCAACGGCGACAAAGAAGCCGTGGACACGATCCTCGATCACGAGACGATCCAGGGCGTGGGCTTCGTGGGTTCGACCCCGATCGCGCAATACATCTACGGTCGTGCAGCAACCAACGGCAAGCGCGCGCAGTGCTTCGGCGGCGCGAAGAACCACATGATCATCATGCCCGACGCGGACATGGACAAGGCTGCCGACGCGCTGATCGGCGCGGGCTATGGCGCCGCTGGCGAGCGCTGCATGGCGATCTCGGTTGCGGTTCCGGTGGGCGACGGCACGGCGGATGCGCTGGTCGAGCGTCTCGTGCCGAAGATCGAGAAGCTGAAAGTCGGCCCCTACACCGGTGGCGACGACGTGGATTACGGCCCCGTCATCACCAAGCAGGCGCAGGAGCGGATCAAGTCGCTCATCAATTCGGGTGTCGATCAGGGTGCGAACCTTGTCGTCGACGGCCGCGACTTCTCGCTGCAGGGCTATGAGGACGGCTTCTTTGTCGGCCCGTCGCTCTTCGACAACGTCACTCCCGACATGGACATCTACAAAGAGGAAATCTTTGGCCCGGTCCTGTCGATGGTGCGCACGAAGTCCTATGACGAAGCGCTCGATCTGGTCATCGACAGCCCCTACGGCAACGGCACCGCGATCTACACCGCCGATGGCGATGTGGCACGCGACTTCGCGGCGAACGTCAATGTCGGCATGGTCGGCATCAACTTCCCGATCCCCGTTCCGCTGAGCTACTACACCTTCGGCGGCTGGAAGAAGTCGGCCTTCGGCGACCTTAACCAGTACGGTCCCGACGCCTTCCGCTTCTACACCAAGACCAAGACCGTTACGGCGCGCTGGTTCTCGGGCATCAAGGACGAAGGCGCGGCGCTGAACTTCAAGGCGCTCGACTGATCTTTCGGCGGGGCGGTTTGCGAACCGCCCTACCCCACAGATAGGAAAACGCCCCGCCGATGGACGGGGCGTTTTTTCATGGGATCTGTCGGTGCAGATCAGTCGATGTCCCAGTCATCCTCATGCGAGACGCCGCCCAAGGCCAGCCAATCCGCGCGCACCCGCGCCACACGGCTGTCGCCCCAAGTGCGGAAGACGATCACGAACCCCTCGGGCGTGACGCCGTCGCTGGAGATATCCATCCGCGAATTGTGCTTACCGTCCACGTCCCACATCGACAGCGAGACCTGCACCATCGGCGTCGCGCGGAACGGCTCGGGGAAGGCAACCTTCTTGCGTAACTCGCGCGGCCCCTCGCCCGTCCACATGGCGCCGCCATCCTGATAGTCGGAGAACAGCACGAGCGAGCCGCGTTGCATCCCCAGACGGTGGCTTTCGATCGTGATCATCGCGAGAGGGCCTCTTTCTTTCAACCTGAGGCAGAGCTTACCGCAACTGCGGACAATAAAAAGCCCCGGAAAATCCGGGGCTTCCTAAATCTTTTCGCAAGAGGTCTCAGCTCAGCATATGCGAGCCGAGGGCCTCCATGTCAGCCAGCAGCTTCGCGGTCATGTCTGCCACCGAAGGATGCGCCTCGTCATGGACGCGGCGGGCTTCCTCGATCAGGCGATCGTGGACTTCCTTGGTGAACTCTTCCGCGGGCAGCGAACGCTCGGCCAGAACCGTGATCCCCTCGGGGGTGATCTCGGCGAAGCCACCCGTCACCGCGTAGCTCTGGGTTTCCGACCGCGTCACCATCGTCAGCTTGCCGGGACGCAGCGTGGTCAGCATCGGCGCGTGGCCGGGCATGACCGTGAGGTCACCATCCGCACCAGGCACCATGACCTCGACCGCCGCCTCTTCCGAGGCCAGCTTGCGCTCGGGCGCAACGAGATCGAATTGCATCGTGTCGGCCATAATGCCTCCTTACGCCGCAGCGGCGAGTTTCTCGGCTTTCGCTTTCACGTCCTCGATGCCGCCAACCATGTAGAAGGCTGCTTCGGGCAGGTGATCGTATTCGCCTGCAACAACCGCCTTGAACGACTCGATGGTGTCTTCGAGCGGAACCTGAACGCCGTCCGAACCGGTGAACACTTTCGCAACGTCGAAGGGCTGCGAGAGGAAACGCTGGATCTTACGGGCACGAGCCACGGTCAGCTTATCCTCTTCGGACAGTTCGTCCATACCGAGGATGGCGATGATGTCCTGCAGAGCCTTGTAGCGCTGGAGGATCTCCTGCACCTGACGGGCGACCTTGTAGTGCTCTTCGCCGACGATGCCCGGATCGAGGATACGCGAGGACGAGTCCAGCGGGTCCACAGCCGGGTAGATGCCGAGTTCCGAGATCGCACGCGACAGAACGGTCGTGGCGTCGAGGTGGGCGAAGGTGGTGGCCGGAGCCGGGTCGGTAAGGTCATCCGCGGGCACGTAGACGGCCTGGATCGAGGTAATCGAGCCGGCTTTCGTCGAGGTGATACGCTCCTGCATCGCGCCCATGTCGGTGGCCAGCGTCGGCTGGTAGCCCACTGCCGAGGGGATACGGCCCAGAAGTGCGGACACCTCGGAACCCGCCTGCGTGAAGCGGAAGATGTTGTC
>NZ_DFRG01000002.1:0-12233 GCF_002378135.1 Thioclava sp. UBA3469 | reverse complement strand
CCCCCTCGGCGCGTGACGGATGCGGCCCGCATCGCACCGTCGCCGTATCCTTTCGAAGCCGGGCGAGCAAGACAAGGGGCAGGGCCGCGCGCGTCAGGTGGCGAAATGCACCTCCGCGTAAGCCTCCACAGCGCGGGCCGTGTCGACAAGCGGCGCGCTCAGTGCCACGTAGCCGTCGGGTCGCACCAGCACCGCCGCGCCGTCATGGCCGAAGATCTGGGCGAACGCCTCCGCGTGGTCGGGGGCAGGGCGCAGTTTCAGGCTTTTTGCAAAAGGACTCTGCGGGGCGGGGCCATCCCCTGTGCAAAGCAGGACGAAGCCCGACGGATCGACCAAGTCCTGCGCGTGGGCCGGATGCCATGCCCCATCGCGGGCCACCTCCAACGGCGGATCGGGAAGCCGCGTCCCCGGTGCGATGGTGCCGCGCGCATGCGGGCCGTTCGAGAGCGGTCCGCCCTCATAGCCGATCGCGATCTGGCCCATCCGGGCCGCGACTTTCTCCTGCACGAGGTCGCGGCTGCCGAGATAGGGGCTGATATGGTCGATCAGCATCCGGCGCACCGGCGAGGTCGAGGCCATGTTGGCGGTCAGCGCTTCGGTCCCGTGCAGCAGATCGCGGATCACCGGCAGGCGCTCGGCCTCGTAGCTGTCGAGTAGGCTTTCGGGCGCCGTGCCTTCGATCACCCGCGCGAGCTTCCAGCCAAGGTTCATCATGTCCTGCATGCCCGTATTCATCCCCTGACCGCCCGCGGGCGAGTGGATATGCGCGGCATCGCCGCCCAGCAGGAAGCGCCCCACGCGCAGCGTCCCGACCATCCGGCTGTTGATCGCGAAGCGCGAGGACCACGTGAGGTCATGCAGCGTCGCAGGCAGATGGGCGCGGGCGTCGAAGACCTGCTGCAGCGTTGCAAGGTCGGGCTGCTCGCTGCCCGCGACATCGGAGGCGATCAGACGGAAACGTCCGCCGCCCAAGGGGAACATGCCCAGAAAGCCGTCGCTGGAGGAGAAGATATGCAGTTCCTCGGGGGCGAGCGCGCCGCTGACCCTCTGGTCGCCGAGCACGAAACCCTGACCCACGGATTTCCCCTCGAAGGGCAGATTGAGCGTACGGCGGATCAAGCTATGCGCCCCGCCGCTGGCGATCATCCAATCGGGGTGCAGCTCTTCGAGCGTGCCGCCGGGTCCGCGCAGCACCGCTGTGGGTCGCGCCTGTCCGTCATGGCTCTCGCGGGCGATCGCGACGAGTTCGGTGTCCCATTCCGTTTCTACTCCGAGGGCTGCGCAGGCGCCGCGCAGCACGGCCTCGGTTTCGACCTGCGAGACGAAAAGGATGTAGGGGAAGCGGCTCTCGAGATGGGCGAAGTCGAGCCGGAAGAGCGGGGCGCCCTCGCCATAGAACTGCGCGATCCGGGTCTGCACGCCGCGCGCCACAAGGGTGTCCGCCAGACCGCGCTGCGCCAGCATCTCCAGCGTGCGGGCCTGAACCGCGATCGCGCGCGAGGTGGTGGCGGGGCTTGCAGATTTCTCGATCAGGCGGACGGGCACGCCCTGGCGGGCCAGTTCGTAAGCGGCGGTGAGACCGGTCGGGCCGGCCCCCACGATCAGCACAGGGTGGGGCATGGCAGTCCTCGCTTTGCAGTCCGGGCCAAGCTCTGGATCGGCTTGGGCCTGTCCTTGAGGTAGCGAAGCGAGTGATTAAATCAATTGTTTGAATTTCGTGAGGCGCGCACCTTTGCGTGAGCCAGCACCGTGCCGCGCCAAATGACTGCGCCGCCCGAGATGGTCGGACGGCGCAGTGAAAGTATGGCGATGTTGGGTAGGACGCGCGCGGCGCTTAGAAATCCAGCTCCGCATATTGCGACGCGGGCGGCATGCCGGGCAGCTGATCGGCCAGAAGCGAGCGGAAGGCAGGGCGCGACTTGATCTTCGCATACCAGTCCTTCACGGCTTCCTGCCGGTTCCAGTCGACGTCGGAGATGTAATCAAGGCAGCTCAGATGCGCGGCCGCCGAGAAATCCGCAAGCGTCATCACGTCGCCTGCAAGCCAGCGGCGCTGCTCCAGCAGCCAGCCCATGTAATCGAGGTGATACTTGATCGCCGTAAGGCCCGCCTTCACCGTCTTGCTGTCCGGATAACCTTCCTTGCGGACCTTCTTCCAGACCCGCTCGCCCATGATCCGCGCGGTGACCTCGGCGTTGAACTTATCGTCGAACCACGCGCACAGGCGGCGGACCTCGTAGCGCGCAGCAGGATCGCGCGGCATCAGCGGCGCGTCGGTATGGGTCTCGTCGATATATTCGCAGATCGCCTGGCTCTCGGCCATCATCATGCCGTCCATCTTTAGAACCGGAACCTTGCCCGCCGGGTTGCGGCGCAGGAAATCGGGTTGTTGTTCCCAGTAGCGTTCCTCGACGAGCTCGACCTCGAGTTTCTTCTCGGCCAGCGTGAGGCGGACCTTGCGGCAGAACGGGGAGAGGGCGACATGGTAGAGGCGGATCATCGGGGCGACGCTCGCAATTCTCGTTGGGGATTTGGAGAACTGATAACGGCGGGCGCGGGCGGGTTCAATGGCGACCATCCCGCCGATGGCGTTCCCTTGCCGGAAGGTGGCGCGGGGGGCACGGGTCGGATGCCTCCGGCGGGGATATTTTTGCCAAGCCGAAAGGGTGCGGGGACTAGGCTTTCGGCTTGGGTTTGCGTTTTGGTTTGGGGGCGGGCAGGGCGGCCTCGATCACGCTCAGAAGGCCCACGAGCCACTCCGTGTCTTCCCAGAGGTCCGGGTCGATCTGCCAGTGATCTTTGGCGCGCGGATGGGGTTTGCCTGCGACGGGTGCGTGGCCGCTGTCTTCAAGGTAGCGCGTGGCCTCGGGCAATTGCCGCACGAACAGCGTGTCGTCGCACAGAAGCGCCACCGTCTTGCCACCCATATAGACCGCGTATTCGCCGAACATCGGCCGGGTCGCGATCCGGTCGCCGAGACAGTCGCGCAGCAGCGCCTCCGTCTCGGGCCGGGTGCCCATCAGAAACTTTTGCGGGCGCGCAGCGCCGCCTGGATCGTGCCGTCGTCGAGATAATCCAGTTCGCCGCCGATCGGCACGCCCTGCGCGAGGCTGGTGACCGCGATGCCGCGCCCTTCGAGCGCCTCGGCGATGTAATGCGCGGTGGTCTGGCCCTCGACGGTGGCGTTGAGGGCGAGGATCACCTCGGTGATGCCTTCCTCGGTGGCGCGTTCGAGCAGGTCGGGGATGCGCAGGTCCTCCGGGCCGATCGCATCGAGCGCAGACAGCGTACCGCCAAGGACGTGGTAGCGGCCCTTGAAGGCGTGGCCGCGCTCCATCGCCCAGAGGTCGGCGACATCCTCGATCACGCAGATTTCGCCGGTGGCGCGTTTGGGGTCTTCGCAGATGTCGCAGATCGGCGCGGTGGAGATATTGCAGCAGCGCTCACATTCGCGCGCGGTGCGGGCCACTTGCGCCATCGCCTCGGCCAAGGGGCCCATCAGCTGCGCACGTTTCGAGATCAGATGCAGCACCGCGCGCCGAGCGGAGCGGGGGCCAAGCCCCGGCAGCCGCGCCATCAGGGCGATCAGCGCCTCTATCTCGTCGCGCGCGCCGCTCATCGGATCAGACCGGCAGGTCCATGTTCTCGGGCAGGCCCAATTCGCGCAGGAGGCGTTTCTGCTCTTCCTGTTCGCGGAACTTGGCCTTTTCCTGCGTGTCCTTGATTGCGGCGAGGATCAGGTCCTCGACGACTTCCTTCTCGGAGGCCTGCAGGATCGAGGGATCGATGGAGAGCCCGGTCAATTCGCCCTTCGCGGTGGCGCGGGCCTGCACGAGACCGGCCCCGGCCTCGCCGGTGACGACGATGGATTTGAGCTCTTCCTGGAGCTCGCCCATCTTCTCCTGCATTTCCTTGGCGGCCTTCATCATCTTGGCCATGTCGCCCATGGCGCCCAATCCCTTGAACATCGCTTTCTCCGTCACGTTTGGCTTGAGTGAGAGATACGCATCGCTGCGCGAAGGGACAAGGGACAAGGCGGGAAAACGGCGCGGCAGGGCGGCGCGTGCGGATTGCGCGGGGCCGCCCTTGGCGTGGCTCAGCCTTCCTCGAAGGGGTCCCATTCGTCTTCGACCTCGGCCAGGGCCTCGGCCTCGATCGCGGCGGTATCTTCCTCGGGCAGGATTTCGATCTTCGCGCCGGGGAAGCGGGCGAAGATCTCCGCCACCAGCGGGTTCTTCATCGCCTCGGCTTCGGCCTTCGCCATCTCCTCGGCCTTCACCTCGGCAATCGTGGGCGCGCCGCCTTCGGAGACGACCGAGACGCCCCAGCGTGCACCGGTCCAGCCTTGCAGCCGTGCCGAGAGCGTCGCCGCGAGATCGCGCGAGGCCTGCGGGGTCGGTTCGAACTCGATCCGGCCGGGGCGGTAATTCACGAGACGCAGATTGCTCTCGACCTCCAGCAGGAGGGTCATGTCGCGCATCCGGGCGATCAGCTCGACCACGTCGTCGAAGCTGGCGAAACGCGCCAGCGCGTCGGCCATCGGATCGTGCTGCGGGGCAGGGGCCGCCGCAGCCACGGCCCCACCACCGGCACGCCGGGCGCGCAGCGTCGCGCCGTGGACGGGTCCGGTCGAGGGCGCGGAACCCCGGCCTGCGGCTTGCGTGTTCGTGCTGCCCTGCTGGATCTTCTTGATGAGCGTTTCCGGGTCGGGCAGGTCGGCCACATGGGTCATGCGGATCACGGCCATTTCGGTCGCCATCATCGCATTGGGCGCGCTCGCGACTTCTTCGAGCGCTTTGAGCAGCATCTGCCAGAGCCGCGAGAGCACCCGCATCGGCAGCGCGGCCGCCATTTCCTGACCGCGATTGCGTTCCTCGGGCGGAACGGTCGGGTCTTCGGCGGCCTCGGGCGTGACCTTGATGACGGAAACCCAATGGGTGATCTCGGCCAGATCGCGCATGATCGCCATCGGATCGGCGCCATCGGCATATTGCGCGGCAAGTTCGGTCAAAGCCTCGGCGGCCTGACCGTGCAGGATCATGTCGAAGAGATCGAGGACGCGGGCGCGGTCGGCCAGACCCAGCATCGCGCGGACCTGTTCCGCGGTGGTCTCGCCGGCGCCATGCGCGATCGCCTGATCGAGCAGCGAGGTCGCATCCCGGGCGGAGCCTTCGGCGGCGCGGGTGATCAGCGCGAGCGCATCGTCGGCGATCTCGGCGCCTTCCGCATCGGCGATCCGGCGCAGCAACGCGATCATTTCCTCGGGCTCGATCCGGCGCAGGTCGAAGCGCTGGCAGCGCGAGAGCACGGTGACGGGCACCTTGCGGATCTCGGTGGTCGCGAAGATGAACTTCACATGGGCGGGCGGTTCCTCGAGCGTCTTCAGGAGCGCGTTGAACGCGCTCGTGGACAGCATGTGAACCTCATCGATGATGTAGACCTTGTAGCGTGCCGAGGCCGCCCGGTAATGCACGCTCTCGATGATCTCGCGGATGTCGCCCACGCCGGTGCGCGAGGCGGCGTCCATCTCCATCACGTCGACATGGCGGCCTTCCATGATCGCGCGACAATGTTCGCACACGCCGCAGGGGTCGGTCGTGGGGGTGCCATTGCCGTCGGGGCCGATACAGTTGAGGCCCTTGGCGATGATCCGCGCCGTGGTGGTTTTCCCGGTGCCGCGAATCCCCGTCATGATGAAAGCCTGCGCGATCCGGTCGGCCGCGAAGGCGTTCTTCAGAGTGCGCACCATTGGCGCCTGTCCGATCAGGTCGGCGAAGGTCTCGGGACGGTACTTGCGGGCGAGAACCTGATATTGGGTGTCGGTCATCGAAGCTCCGGTGTCATAGGCAGCCGTCAGACTAGGCCCCCGGGGCGTCGGCGTCCACCCGGCTCATTCCCATTCCATCTGGCTGAACACCGCCTGCGCGTTGCGTTTGGCGAGCGTGTCGAAATCCTCGAGATATTCGAACTGCGACTGATCGACATTGACCGAGCCGATGATGTCGCCGCCGTCATCGATATAATCCGCCATCTGGCTGCGCAGATTAGTCAGATAATCATAGGTGTCCTTCGTCGCGGTCGCGAGATCGGTGGCGGGGCCGTGGCCCGGAACGACATGGGCGGGCTCATAGGCGGCCATCGCCTCGAAGGCTTCGACCCAGCCGATTGACGAGGACATGTCGAGCACGCCGAGGATGCGGCCCACGAAGACGATATCGCCGGTGAACATCACCTTTTCCGCGGGAAGCCAGACGAAGCTGTCGCCGGGCGTGTGGGCGGGGCCGGGATGGGTGATCTCGATCTCGCGCCCGCCGAGGGTGAGCGTGTAGCTCTCGTCGAAGGTCGTATCGGCATAGACGGGTTCGGTGCCCGCGAGCGCCTCTTGTCCGACCAGCGCGTCGAGCATCGTCAGCTCCAGCGAGGCGCGGGCCTTCTGGTCGGCGAGCGCATCCTCGGAGGTGATGATCTCGGCGCCATGCTCTTTCCAGTAGCCATTGCCGAGCCAGCGGTGATCCTGCCCGCCGGTGTCGATCACGTATTTCACCGGCTGATCGGTAAGGGTGCCGATCACTTCGTCGAGCGCCGCCGCCCCCTTATAGGTGCCGCCCGCATCGATCAGCACCGCGCCCTCATCCGTGACGATCAGCCCGAAGGTCGCGTTATTGCCAAGATTCTCGGCATCGCGCTGTCCGAAGGGGCCCTCGATCGCATAGGTGTTCGGTGCGACTTCGACGGTGGTAAGCGTGCCTGCGAAGAGCGGCACAGGCATAATGGCCAGAGCGGCCAGAGCAATACGAAACATGGTGAAACCTCCCCTTTGACGGGAAGCTTATCGCGGCGACGTCATCGCACAATCGGGCATGGTGACGCGGCGGCAAAGCCAAGGGAGTTTGTGGGGGTAGGGTGAGAGGCTGGACAGCGACCCAAGCGGGGCTCGTTGCGGCTGCTTCCTTCCGGACCTGACCGGGTTGGCGAGGCGCTCGCCCGCGCCAACCTCTCGAGGGGCGATATAGGAAACCCGGATCAGATTCGCAAGCGTTGTGCGGGAAGAGTTCGGGGGAGAGGGGGCGCTGCCCCCTCGGCGCGTCTGCGCCTCACCCCCGGGATATTTCAGCCAAGCCGAAAATGGGCCGATTTGCGCGGCTGGGACTTACTCAGGCTGGAAGCCGTGGATCAGCTGGCGCAGGCCGATCAGCCCGCCGATCACGATCGAGGCGAGCGTGACCGGTGCGGAGAAGGAGAGTACGGCCATCGCGCTCACCCCTTGGCCGATCGAGCAGCCGACCGCGATCGTGCCGCCGATCCCCATCAGGGCCGCGCCGCTGACCTGACGGCCCAGTTCGCGCGGGTCTTCGCAGGCTTCCCATTTGAAGAGGCCGCGAATGGCCGAGCCGAGGAAGGCCCCGCCCAGCACGCCCGCGACGAGCCCCACGGAGAAGGTGAGCCCGCCTGCCGTGGACGTCATGAAATAGAGGATCGTGCGCCCGAGCGGGGCGGTGAAGGACGGCGCCTCGACGCCGGTCGCGCCCATGCTCTGGTTGAAGAGATAGGAGGTGCCGACGTAACACCAGACCACTGCGAGACCCGCGGCCACGCCCCAGGCGAGGCGGCGTTTGTCGGCGCGCAGCGGCTGATAGCTCAGCGCCCAGGCAAGGAAGCCGGCGGCGACGGGCAGGGCGAAGACCAAGGGCGGAAGCCCGGTCCGCGCCGAGAGCCAATGCGCGATGCCTTGCGGGGTGTCGGCGGCCTGCTGGTCGAAGATCAGAAGGCGCAGATGGGCGAGGGGGCCGGACAGCGTCACGAAGGCGAAGATGCCCATCACCACGACCACGACCATCGCGCGCAGATCGCCGCCGCCGAAGCGCACAAGCGCACCGAAGCCGCAATTGCCGGCGAGCGCCATGCCATAGCCGAAGAGGAGCCCGCCGACGATCGACGCGAGCGGCGACCATTTGATCGTGTGATAGAAGCTGCGGGTGATGTCGGCATAGCCCAGGGCCTCGGCCACGAAGGCGCCGGTGATCGCCACGCCCAGCACGATCCCCCAGAGGCGCAGGCGCCTCTGGTCGTCGCCATAGGCCGCGCTCTCCAGCGCACCGAGGGTGCAGAAATCGCCCAGGCGCGCAGCGAGGCCGAGAATGATGCCGCCGATCGCCCCGACCATGGCTGCCAAGGCACCCATCGGAATCTGTTCCATTGCCCTTCTCCCTCCCGGATCACCCAGTGTCCGGTCTCATGGCTCACCGGCGTCAGTCGGTGGCGCAGAACATGTCGTAAATCGTCTCGACGAGGCGACGCGCACGCGGATCCGAGAGCGTGTAGTAGATCGCCTTGCCTTCGCGGCGTGCGCTGACGAGCCCCTCGAGACGCAGCCGTGCCAATTGCTGGCTCACCGCGGCCTGGCGCGATTCCAGCAGGTTTTCCAGCTCGGTTACCGATTTCTCGCCCGAACTCAGATGGCACAGAATCATCAGCCGCCCCTCATGGGCGAGCGCCTTCATCAGGTTGGAGGCGTCTTGCGCGCGATCGAGTAGCTCTTCTGCATCCATGCGTGCACATCTCGACTCGGCCGTGGCAGAGGCAAGCTTTTCGGCATGACCGTCAGGCACCAGATGCCGCACCGCATCGTCCTTCCTTGGAGCCGCGAACACCGCGGCCGTATTGATCGAATGACTCAGGCTTTAGCATGTCGATTCGCCGGAACAAAGCCCGAGTGCACAAAAACCCGCACGAGGCGGGACAAAAGCGCGCAGGTCAAACCTCAGTTTGACGGGGTCTGATACGTCGCGCCATTCTTTTTCAGGGCCTGATCGAGGAGGCCCCAGAAGAAATCTTCGCTCGCATAGCCTTCGATGCGGGCAACCTCGACCCCGTCCTGCAGCAGGATGAAGGTCGGTGTGAAAAGCGGTTTGCCCCCGGTGATGGTGATGTCATCGGGGAAGGGTTTGTGCAGATCGACTCGCTGCAGAGGGGCCGTCTTGCCCTCGGGAGTCTTCGGATAGATCGGCGCGAGGTCGTTGTTCCACATCCGGCAATAGACGCAGCCGACCTGCTCGACCATCAACAGGCGGAACTCGCTTTCGGCCTGCGCATCGGTGGTCTCGGTGGCGGGCGTGGCCGAGCTTGCCGCATCGGTCGATTGCGATGCGGTATCGGCATGCGCGACAAGCCCCGTCGCACTCAGCGTGACCGCCAGCGCCGCGGCCATGGAAATCGTATGCCACACAATGCTGAACATTGACGGACCCCTTTTTACATATAAAGATCGTAATGTGTTTGACGGGCCCCTTCAAGGACGGTTGGGAGACCGAGGCCATATAGGCTAGGGCGCGTCACGAGGGAGGAAACAGTGCCGATCGATATTACCTATGGTGGGGCGTTTTTTGCTGGCCTGCTGTCTTTTCTGACGCCGTGCATTCTGCCGATGGTGCCGTTCTACCTGTCCTACATGGCCGGGCTGTCGATGTCGGAGCTGCGGGGCGACGGCAAAATCGCCCCGGGCGCACAGGCACGCATGGTGGCCTCTTCGGTGGCCTTCGCGCTGGGCGTTACCACGATCTTCGTGCTGATGGGGATGGGGGCGACTGCGCTTGGGGCTGCGTTCCGCGAATGGATGGGGCCGCTGAGCTGGGTGGCCGCGGCGATCCTGCTGGTCTTCGGTCTGCATTTCCTCGGCGTGATCCGCATCCCGTTCCTCTACCGCGAGGCGCGGATGGAGGCGAAAACCGATCCCACGACCTTCCTCGGTGCCTATGTGATGGGGCTCGCCTTCGGCTTCGGCTGGACGCCCTGTGTCGGCCCCGCGCTTGCGGCGATCCTGATGGTGGCGTCGGGCATGGGGGATATCTCCAAGGGCGGGCTGCTGCTCTTTGCCTATGGGATCGGGATGACCTTGCCCTTCATCATCGCGGCCTTCTTCACGCGGCCTTTCCTCGCCTTCATGGCGAAGCACCGCGCGAAGCTCGGCTATGTCGAGAAGGCGATGGGGGTTATGCTGATCCTGTTCGCGGTGCTCATCGTGACCGGGGGGCTGCGCTACATTGGTGAGTTTCTGATCGACGTCATGCCGAGTGGGAGTCTCGGCTGACAGTCTGTGACAAGGGAGGACGATCATGCGTCATTTTCTGACTGCCGCTTTCACCGCCGCGATGCTGGCCCTGCCAGTTCATGCGGCCGAGCTGGGCGATGACGGGCTGCACAAGGAGCCGTGGTTCCACGACACGTTCAAGGACATGTCGGACGATCTTGCGACGGCCAATGACGAGGGCAAGCGCTTCATGGTCATCTGGGAGCAGCGTGGCTGCATCTACTGCAAGAAGATGCATGAGGAGGTCTTCTCCGATCCTGAGATCGCGAAATACATCACCGACAATTACTACGTCGTGCAGATGAACCTCTTCGGCGATGTCGAGGTGACCGATTTCGACGGCGAGGCTTTGCCCGAAAAAGACATGGCGATGAAGTGGGGCGTGATGTTCACGCCGACCATGATGTTCTTCCCCGAAGAGGCCTCCGACCAGCCCGCCAACAAACAAGCTGTCGCGCAGATGCCGGGGGCTTTCGGGAAGGGCACGACGATGGCGTTGCTCGAGTGGGTAAAGACTCACGGCTATGAGAGCGGGCAGAACTTTCAGAAGTACGTTGCCGAGAAAGTTATGGCGAAGTGAGCGCTCTCTTGGCGTTTCTGACAGAGTCGTGATCGCTTGCTTGCCAGTGCAGCATTCGTGCTGCACCCGCGAATGCTTCTGATTTTGCTAAAAAAATCTTGGGTATACGGCTGTATGCTTCGATATATCCGAGTGAACATATTGGAAAATATGCGGTTTTTTGAATTTATCCATTGCACCACTGTAGCGCGCTCGCTTAAAAGTGAGTCAGGGAGAGAATTTGGGAGGACTTCTATGAAACGCCACGTTGCGTGGGCCGCAATGGCCGTCACCTTCGCAGCCAGCGCCGCGATCGCAGAAACCGCGCCGATGGATGTCAAATTCACCGATGTGGGCGCGGTGGCCGAGTCGCTGACCGGCCAGCCGGGCGATGCAGCTAAAGGCGCAGAAGTCGCGGCGACCAAGTCGCTGGGCAACTGCGTGGCCTGCCATAAGGTCTCGGCGCTCGACGCGTCGTTCCAAGGCAATGTCGGCCCGGAGCTGAACGGCGCCGCCGACCGCTGGGACGAGTCGCAGCTGCGCGGCATCGTCGTCGATGCCAAGCACACGTTCGAAGGCACGGTAATGCCGGCGATGTATAAGACCGGCCCCTTCATTCGCCCCGGCGACGGGTACACCGGCAAGGCTGCGCCTGCCGATCTGCCGCCGATTTTGAATGCACAACAGGTTGAGGATGTGGTCGCTTTCTTGATGACCCTCAAGGAAGAGTGACCCTCTGAACGACAAACCCGAGAGGAGAAGATACAACATGACCATGACCAGACGTGACGCGCTGGCGCTGGCGATGGGCGGCGTTGCCGCTTCCATGCTGCCGCTGCCCGCGCTGGCCGATGCCGGTGCCGACGCCATCGCCAAGTTCACCGGCGGCGCCGATGCCGCAATGGGTGACGGCGTCACCCTGACCGCGCCGGAAATCGCAGAGAACGGGAACACCGTTCCGATCTCCGTGGATGCGCCCGGCGCAACCGAGATCGCGGTCTTCGCGACCGGCAACCCGACGCCCGACGTCGTGACCTTCAAGTTCGGTCCGTTGGCTGGCTCGCAGATGGCTTCGACCCGCATTCGCCTCTCGAAGACCCAGGACGTGATCGCTGTCGCCAAGATGGCTGACGGTAGCTTCGTTCAGGCGAAATCGACCGTGAAGGTCACCATCGGCGGCTGCGGCGGCTAAATTCGGTATCTGAGGAGACAAGACCATGAAAGGCGTGAGACCCCGCGTAAAAGTGCCGAAAAAAGCTTCGGCCGGTGACACGATCACCATCAAAACCCTGATCTCGCACCCGATGGAATCGGGTCAGCGCAAGGATAAAGACGGCAACGTCATCCCGCGCGAGATCATCAATCGCTTCACCTGCGACTTCAACGGTGAGAACGTCGTCGACGTGACCCTCGAGCCGGCGATCTCGACGAACCCCTACATCGAATTCGAGGCGAAAGTCCCGGAATCGGGTGAGTTCAAGTTCACCTGGTACGATGATGACGGCTCGACCTACGAAGACAGCCAGAAGATCGAAGTGAGCTGATCGGCCGAATGGCTAGCGGCGCGTGAGGGAGCGCGCCGCCTCA
>NZ_DFRG01000100.1:1234-17024 GCF_002378135.1 Thioclava sp. UBA3469 | reverse complement strand
CACGCTGCCCGAGGTCAACCAACCCGAGCGCTCCGCGCGCATCTACCGTCCGGCGGCCCTCGACGCGCCGGTTCTGGTGTCGCGCGACGGGCCGATCGCTTCGATCGACCCCAATGCGACCGGCGCGCTGGCCGGGCAGGGCGTGGGCGCAGCCGCTCCGGGTCTGACGCCCAATCTCATCGGTCTGGCGCAGTCCAACACGTCCCCGAACACGCCGCAGGGCACGCAGCTCGCCTCGGCGGCGGGCCCCGAGAACAATATCCAATCCGCCGTCGCCAAGGCGCTGGGAGCGGATCAGCCCGACGTCGTCGTGCTGGCCGTGCGGCCGTCCTGGGTGCGGATCAAGTCTGCCGATGGCGCGACCCTGTTCGAGAAGGTCATGGATGCGGGCGAGCGTTACGTGCTGCCCAAGCTCGAGGAAGCGCCGACGATGCGCACCGGCGAATCCGGCGCGATTTATTTCGCGGTTAACGGCGTGACGCATGGCCCGGTCGGCAAGCGCGGTCAGGTCACCAAGAACATCAAGCTGTCTTCGGCTGCGCTCGACGAGGACTATCCGGTCGCCAATCTCGCGCAGGACAAGGACCTCGCGAAGATGATCGCCGTGGCGGATGCGGGCGATGCCGCCGCGCCGGCCGCGACCGACCAGCAATAAACCGCAGATCACGATCCGCCCCGGCCCGTTGCACCGCAGCGGGCCTTGGCGTATCAGGAGCCGAGGTCTCGAAGGAGCGTTTGCATGTCTCTCAACCCGGTCCGTCCGTGGCGCAATATCTATCGCCGCAAGTCTCGCCAGATCATGGTCGGCAATGTCCCCGTCGGGGGCGATGCGCCGATCTCGGTGCAGACGATGACCAATACCGACAGCTCGGATGTGCGCGCGACGCTCGATCAGGTGATCCGCGCGGCGGATGTCGGCGCGGATATCGTGCGCGTCTCGACCCCGGACGAGTCCAGCACGCGCGCCTTGCGCGAGATTTGCCGCGAAAGCCCGGTGCCGATCGTGGCGGATATCCATTTCCACTACAAACGCGCGATCGAGGCGGCGGAGGCGGGGGCGGCTTGCCTGCGCATCAACCCCGGCAATATCGGCGATGAGAAGCGCGTGGCCGAGGTCGTGCGCGCCGCCAAGGATCACGGTTGTTCGATCCGGATCGGCGTGAACGCGGGCTCGCTCGAGCGGCACCTGCTGGAGAAATACGGCGAGCCGTGCCCCGAGGCGATGGTCGAGAGCGCGATGGACCATATCCGCATTCTCGAGGATCACGATTTCCGCGAATACAAGATTTCGGTGAAGGCGTCGGACGTGTTCCTCGCCGCCGCGGCCTATCAGGGCATCGCCGAGGCGACCGACGCGCCGATCCACCTTGGCATCACCGAGGCGGGGGGGCTGACTTCCGGCACGGTGAAATCTGCGATCGGGCTGGGCAACCTTCTGTGGATGGGCATTGGCGACACGCTGCGCGTTTCGCTCTCGGCCGATCCGGTCGAAGAGGTGAAGGTCGGTTTCGAGATTCTGAAATCTCTGGGGCTGCGCACCCGCGGCGTGCAGATCATTTCCTGCCCGTCCTGCGCGCGTCAGGGCTTCGACGTGATCGCGACCGTAGCGGAGCTGGAAGAGCGGCTCGAACACATCAAAACGCCGATCTCTCTGTCGATCATCGGCTGCGTCGTGAATGGTCCCGGCGAGGCGCTGATGACCGATATCGGCTTTACCGGCGGCGGTGCCGGATCGGGCATGGTTTACATGGCCGGCAAGCAGGATCACAAGCAGTCCAACGCGGATATGATCGACCATATTGTTGAATTGGTTGAGAAAAAATCGGCCGAGATCGAAGCGGAGAAAGCCGCCGCCGAATAAGCGGAAAAGTGCCGCAGTGCCCCCGAAATCGGCCCCTATCACGCTGCCGTGATAGGGTTCCGGGGGAACGAATTGGCGCCCCTCCTCATTTCCCTCCCCACAACGGAGAGAGGCCGTCCCTCGTGGCGGTCAGGGTAATGAAGGAGGTAATTCCAATGACCCGCAAGTTCGCTACTATTCTCGCTGCTGCCGCCAGCACCACGATGATCGCCGGTACCGCTTTTGCCGAGACCAGCCCGCCGCTGATGGCCACCGCCCAAGGTGAGTTCGATATCCATGCCGGGATCGAGGCCTCGTCGAAAACGATCGCGACGGTCTCCGACGGCACCATCGTTCCGGTGGAAGGCTGTCTGCCTGATGGCACGATCTGCCAGGTGACTTTCGATGGTATGAATGGCTATGCGCCCGCAGGTCAGCTGGGTGTGATGGTCGATGGCCAGATGGCGCTTTTGTCGACCGGTCCGCAATCGGTCACCGTGAACCAGATCCAGGTCCCGGGTGATAACGCCAATAAGGATGGCCAAGGCGCTGCGGCCCTGACCGGTGCAGCTGCTGGTGGTGCAGCCGGCGCGGCCGTGGGTGGTCCCGTGGGCGCCGTGGTCGGCGCGCTGATCGGCTCCGCCGGTGTCGGCGCTGCGGCCAAGCCCGAGCCCACCACGATCACTTGGGTCGAGAAGCACCCCGTCGCGCCGGTTTATCTCGAGGGTGACGTCGAGACCGGCAAGGTCATTCCGGACATGGTGACGCTGACGCCGGTGCCGGACAGCACCTATGCCTATGGCAACATCAACGACAACACGGTCTTCGTGAACCCTGATAGCCGTGCGATCGTCTACGTCGTACCCGCCTCGTAAGGCTCGATGACAGAGACCATAACGAAAGCCGGCGCCTCACCGCGCCGGCTTTTTTTCGCGGTAGGCAGTTCGCACGCAGTCCTATCCGGTTCGCGGCCCAACGCGATCGGCTTGCCGCGTCGCGGGCCTCGGCGAGCGGCATAGTCCTCGCCGCGGTCGAGCGCTCCGGCTTATTGAGCCGGGCCAATCGTCAACTCGCTCGCGGAAGCGCGTCTCGGTCCTGCATCACAGGGGGGGAGGTCGAGAATTGCGTCACGGCTTCGCGGAGCGCCTCGGCGAGGTCATCGAGCATTTTGCTTGCAGCGGTGGTTTCTTCAAACATCGCGACATTCTGGCGGGTGGCGTGGTCGAGCTGTTCGACCGAGCCGTTGATCGCCGCGAGGGTGCGGGACTGTTCCTCGGAGGAGCGGGCCATCTGGGCCACGCGCTGTGAAATCTCTTCGACCGATTTCACGATGCCTTCGAGCGAGGCGACGGTTTTGCTGACGAGTTCGACGCCGGTGCTGACCTGTTGGCCCGAGGCTTCGATCAGTGCGGTGATCTCTTTTGCGGAGGCGGAGGAGCGCTGCGCGAGGTCGCGCACTTCAGAGGCGACGACGGCGAAGCCGCGACCGGCCTCACCTGCGCGGGCAGCTTCCACACCGGCATTGAGGGCCAGCAGGTTGGTCTGGAAGGCGATATCGTCGATGGTGGCGATAATGCCGTTCATCTTCTTCGAACTGGCCACCACCTTTTCCAGGGTAAGCGGATTAAATGGTTGATCTTACCTTTGCATGAGAGTGAGACAGACCGGCATCTCATCGGATTATCTGGTTGATGCTTCACCTACTGCTGGTGCATGTTTCCTTCGCTAATTCCAGCAAGAACCCCACACGCCTCAACTTCCCGGTCATCGTTGCAACTCGCTCTCAGTGAAACGAGTTGTTTCTCAAGCGCTTGCAGAGCGGTTATCTGCGACCGCACATGAGAGATGTGATCATCGAGCAAGGCGTTGACGGCGGTACAAGGCTGATGAGGGTCGTCCTGATAGCTCTGTAGTTCGTGAATCTCAGCCAGTGACAGGCCCAGGATTCTGCAGCGACGGATGAAGGCCAGCCCCTCACCATGCTTCTCGGTATAGACACGGTAACCGTTGTCCTGCCGATCAGGCGGCGGCAACAAGCCCTGCTGTTCATAGAAGCGGATCGTCTGTGTTTCGACCCCTACCAACTGCGCCAACTGACCAATGCGCATCAGCCTCCTCCCCAACGGATTCTTTACTCTATTGACCTTATAGTAGCTTTATAGTTTTAAATGGTACCACAACATTGTTCAAGTGGAGTCGTATCATGAGCAAATCCTGTGGTGGCGCCTGTGGCGGTGATGCAACGTCCGCAGCGGATACCGATATACAGGCCTCCTCCGAGGCGCCAGGGAGATGGGTCAGTGTTTATGCCGTGCCGAAGATGGACTGTCCATCAGAAGAACGAATGATTCGCCTAGCCCTGAACGGCTTTGAGGAGATTCGGGCGCTGTCCTTCGACTTGTCGAACCGCCGGCTGAAGGTCGTGCATGACGGCGAGGTCGAGCCCGTCACCTCGAAACTGAAGACCTTGGGGCTAGGCGCCTCGCTTCAGGAAACCGTCGCTGCAAATCCGGAGACCATCAAGGCCGCCGAGTTTTCGGCAGCTTCTGCTAAGCAAGAATCCGGGACCCTGCGCTGGTTGCTCGGCATCAATGCACTTCTGTTCGTGGTGGAAATGACTGCCGGTCTGATCGCCCGGTCCACCGGCCTGATTGGAGAATCCCTGGACAATTTTGCCGATGCGGCGGTGTACGGGCTTGCCCTTTATGCGGTTGGACATAGCGTGAAAATGCAGGTACGTGCCGCGCATCTTGCTGGTGTACTGCAACTGATCTTGGCTGTGGGCGTGCTCGTAGAGGTGGTGAGACGCTTTGTATTCGGTAGTGAGCCTGAATCGCTGGTGATGATGGCTATCGCATTCGTCGCATTGATTGCCAATACCAGTTGTCTGCTGCTCATATCCAAACATCGGGAAGGCGGGGCGCACATGAAGGCAAGCTGGATATTCTCGGCCAACGACGTGGTGATCAACCTGGGGGTCATCACCGCCGGCGCCCTGGTCGCGTGGACCGGTTCCAATTATCCGGATCTAATTATCGGCACCATCGCGGGGCTCGTCGTGCTTAACGGTGCCAGGCGCATTCTGGCGCTCAAGGGTTAAATAATGCTCATTATTGGCAAAAAGCTCTCGCCGTACGCCCTGTTGTCCATATCGGGCCTGCTGGCAACGTCTGATCAGGCTGTAAAGTGGCTGGTGCAGCAATCAATGGCCTATGGCGAGTCTGTTTCGGTGACCCCGTTCTTTAANNGGTCTGGAAGGCGATATCGTCGATCACCGAGGTGATGCGCTCGATCTGCTTCGAACTGGTTTCGATTTCATTCATTGCGCGGATCGACTCGCTGACCACCGCAGCGCTTTCCTTGGCGACGGTTTCCGCATTGCTGGCGGCACTCGCGGCCTCGGCGGCCATTTTCGCGCCCGATTGCACCGAGGAGGTCAACTCGTTGAGCGAGGCGGCTGCGTCGGCAAGGGTGCCCGATTGCTTCTCGGCCCGGGTCGAGAGGGAGGCGGAGGCGGCGCTGATCTCGCCGATCTGCTGGCGGATGTCGACGCTGTGGCCGGTAACGAGGGCGATGGCGCCTTCGAGTTGTTCAATCGCCGTATTGAAATTGACGGCGAGCCCCGCGTAATCCGCATCCACCTCGCCCAGCCGGGCCTTGAGGTCCTTGCGCGAGAGCTGTTGTAGGGCGATTTCGAGCGCTTCGACGACGCGGGTCTGGCGTGCTGTGGTTTCGGCGCGTTCCTGGGCGAGATCCTCTTCGGCCAGGCGGGCGAGGCGGGTCGCTTCTTCGACTTCACGCGCGTTGCGTTCCGCATCGACGCGCAGCGCCTCTGCCTTTTGGGCGGCCTCGCTGGCGGCGTCCTGCATCTGCTGGGCGCGCGTGGTCTCTCCCTCCGCTTGGCGACGGGCTTCGTCGGCTTGGGCGGTGGCGTCGATCGCCTCTGCCATACGCTCTTCCATCGAGCTTTCCATGCGGCGGCGGTTGAGCACGGCATAGACGAGCACCGCCGTTTCGATGGCGACGGTCGCGCCGTGGAAGAGCGAGCGCGTGACGTTTTCCCAGATATTCGCGCTGGGATAGATCAGGCTGGGCATCAGGACCGAGAGCGCAAGGTGATGCACCACGATGGTCGCCGCCGCGAAGAAGATCGCGCGGTTGTCGACCATCACGATCAGCACCGCCATCAGCGCGAAAAAGGAGAGGTGGGCATCGATTTGCCACGGATGCCCGGAGAGCGCGGCGGTGAGGGCCACGGCTTGACCGATCACCCCTTGCGCGAGGATGGTGTTGCCGCGCCGCCGGTCGCGCATCCGCCACCCGAGCAGAGCAGCAGAGGCGAAGACCCAGGCGGTCACGCTGGCCACGAGGAAGGCCGTGCCCACCAGATAGGCGGCTGCCGTGACGATTGCGGCCAATGCAACGGTCCCGAAGGCCAGATATTTCCTCACCTGGCGCATATGCGCGTCTTTTTGTGGCGCTTGCACAGTGGTCGGCCCAGCGGTGTTCCCGTCAATCATCAGAGGTCCCTCAAATCTCGGCCGCCCCGCAGAGCCAGGCCATTTTCTTGGCGTCGAGAACGACCCATGCACCCGCCGCCCGCAGCTGGGCGAGCGTGCCCGGCGCATCTGCTGCTGCGAATTCCCCCAAGGGCGCGCGCACCGGTCCCACAGGGTGCGCCCCTGCGGCGACGATCACCTGATCGGCGGCGCGCCAAGGCGGGACTACCACGAGGTAAAGCCCCGGTCGGTCCTCTGGCAGCATACCGAGGGCGGCGATCGGCGCGCAGAGCACCGAGAGGGTCATAAGCAGCAATTCGAGTCGCATCACAGTCCTTTTCGAGGGCAGGCTACGCCCGATCCATTAACGGCCCCCTAAGATGTGAAAACTTCGGACTCTCACGGTAAACGACATGAAAACGCCGCCCGGATCGCGATGGACCCGGACGGCGCTTGCCATCTTAAAAATCTAAATTCAAAGAAGACCTTGTGCGGCGTTCTTCAGATGCGGATCACTCGGCGTTGCGCTCTTCTGCGACCATTTTCGCCATCGCTGCTTCCGGCGCGTAGCCGCGCAGCAGCTGCCCGCCGATCACGAAGGCCGGGGTGCCCGAAATCGCCATGCGCTGTGCCAGCTGGTAGTTCTGACGCAGCACCTCGGTCACCTTGTCGTCGTTCATCTGCTTGAGGATCGGATCGGGATCGAGGCCCTGGTCCTTAGCGATCTGGCTCAGGCTCTCGACGGTGAGATTGCCGCGCGCCTTCATTAGCGTGTCGTGCATCTTCGCATAGGCGTCGTCGCCGTCGATCTGCTTCGTCGCGACCGCGAAGCGCGCCGCCAGTTCCGACTGCTGCCCGAGGATCGGGAACTCCTTGACGATGAAGCGGATATTGCCGTCTTTCGAGATCAGGTCCGAGACCTCGTCATAGGCTTTTTTGCAGTAGGTGCATTTGTAATCCATGAACTCGACGACGGTGATGTCGCCATCGGGATTGCCGCCGACCCAGCTGTAACCGTCCTCGAAGATATCCTTCGCATTGGTCTTGATCAGCTGCTTGTCGTTATCGGCCTGCTGCGCCTGCTGCTTGGCTTCCAGCTCGTTGATCGCCTCGACCAGAACCTGCGGATTGGCCATCAGATACTCGCGCACGGCGTCGCCGAATGCGGATTTCTGGCTGTCGGACATGTTGGCGAAGTCGAAATCCTGCGCGGCTGCCGGGGTGAGCGGGGCGGCCGTGGCGAGCGCGGCGAAGGCGGTCGCGGCCAGAAGCGTGCGGAGCATGGGCGTATCCTTTGGATCGGGTCCTGTTGGTTCGCAAGCAACCTGACCGCTCGGGCGCGCGGGATCAAGAGGGCGTTAGCGCGCAGGGCGCGGCTTCATCTGGTGGCGCGCGGCGACATATGCGTGCAGTGACGCCGCATTGACGCTCGGGCGGCTTCGGCCTAACCCCTTGGGCGAAATCTCAAGCGGCAAGGAGTTGGCAGGATGCGGCAGTCGAAACGCGGGCAGGTGGAACCGTTCATCGCGATGGATGTGCTGCGCATGGCGGCAGAGGCGGAGGCTGCGGGCCGCGACATCGTGCATATGGAAGTGGGCCAGCCGAGCACCTCTGCGCCGAAGGCCGCCAAGCGCCGTCTGGCCGAGGCGCTGGAGAACCAGCCGATGGGCTACACGGTGGCGCTGGGGCTGCCCTATCTGCGCGAGGGGATCGCGAAGCTCTACAAGCGCTGGTACGACATCGAGCTGGATCCCGCGCGCGTGGTCATCACGTCGGGCTCTTCCGGGGCGTTCCAGCTGGCCTTCACGGCGCTGTTCGATGTGGGCGACAAGGTGGGTCTGGGCGAGCCGGGCTATCCGAGCTATCGCCAGATCCTCAAGGCGCTCTCGATTGAGCCGGTGGGCATTCCGACCGAAGCGCAGAACCGCTACCAGCCGACGCCCGAGGAAATCCCGGACGATCTGGCCGGGCTGATCGTGGCTTCGCCGGGCAACCCGTCGGGCACGATGATGGGTAAGCCGGAGCTGCAGGCGCTGATCGAGCATTGTCAGGCCCGCGACATCGCCTTCATTTCGGATGAGATCTATCACGGGCTGCAATATGAGGGCCGTGCGGTCTCGGCGCTGGAGATTTCCGACGATGTCTTCGTGATCAATTCCTTCTCGAAATATTTCTCGATGACCGGCTGGCGCGTGGGCTGGATGGTAGTGCCGGAAAGCCATCTGCGCACGGTCGAACGCCTCGCGCAGCATATGTTCATCTGCGCCCCTCATGCGAGCCAGGTGGCGGCCTTGGGCGCGCTGGAGAGCCTCGACGAGATGGCCGAGAATGTCGCGCGCTATGGCGAAAGCCGGCAGATGCTGCTCGAAGAGCTGCCGAAGATGGGCTTCACCCGGATCGCGCCGCCCGATGGAGCGTTCTACCTCTATGCCGACGTGTCGGAGCTGACCGAGGATAGCGCCGCTTTCGCCGCGGAAATCCTCGAGAGCGTCGGGGTGGCGGTCACGCCGGGGATGGATTTCGACCCCCATCGCGGCGCGCAGACGATCCGGTTTTCCTATGCGCAAAGCCCCGAGCGGGTCGCCGAGGGGATCAAGCGGCTGCGGAGCTTCATGGAGAACCGCTGAAGATTTGCGCTGAGGGGTGAGCCGGATCAAGCGGCCTTCCTGTGGAAGGACGTCCGGCGAACGCCTGTAGCGCAAGAGAAGGGCCGGACGGGCGCGGCCCGGGCCGGTCGCCCGCGCCAAGTCAGCCCCATTCGCCCTTTGCTCCGCGCGACCCCGGCCGCTATAGTGCCCGCAAAACGAAAGCGCATAAAAACGGGGCGCGTATGATCGGGCGGTTCATTCTTCTTCTCGCGATGTCTCTCGCGCTGGCTCTGCCTGCGCGGGCGCAGGACCTGTCGGCCTTGGCGCAATATGCGCCCGACCGCAGCCAGATCGCGCAAAGCGGCGACAAGGTCGCGATCACGCTCGGGATCAGTCAGCCCGTGCCGTATCGCGCCTTTCTGCTGGCCGATCCCTACCGGCTCGTCATCGACTTCCGCGAGGTGAATTTCGGGGCCAACCCGCCCGAAAATCTGCTCAAGGGCAGCGATGCGATCAAAGGTCTGCGCTGGGGCAAGTTCCGGCCCGGCTGGTCGCGGATGGTGGCCGAGCTGACCCATCCGATGCGCCTCGTCACCTCGGAGGAACGCACCAAGGGCGACCCCGAGATCGCGCTGACGCTGGCGCAGGTGCCGGCGGCGAAGTTCTCCCCGCGCAAGGGGGCCGCCGATTCCGCCCTGTGGGATCTGCCGCAACCCGCACCGACAGTCGCGCCGCATCGGCGGCAGGACGGGACGCGGCCGCTGAAGGTCGTGCTCGATCCCGGCCATGGCGGCATCGATCCGGGCGCGGAGGATGGCGGCGCGCATGAGGCCGATATCGTGCTGAGCTTCGCCCGCCAGCTGCGCGACGCGATGCGCCGGGCGGGAATGCAGGTGGTGATGACCCGCGATCAGGACGTGTTCGTGCCGCTCGAAACCCGCGTGACGGTGGCGCGTGCGGCGGGGGCGGATCTCTTCATCTCGCTTCATGCCGATTCCATCGCCGAGGGGCAGGCGACGGGCTCCACCATCTACCGGCTCGCCGATCACGCCGAGACCGAGGCGACCCGCAAGCTGGTGCAGCGCCACGACCGCGACGATATTCTCGCGGGCGTCGATCTGAACGGGCAGGGCGATGCGATCACCCATATTCTCGTCGATCTGGCGCGGCGCGACACGCAGCCGCGCTCGGTCCGGCTGTCGCAGGTGCTGGCGGGCGCGATCAAGGGCGCGGGGCTGCATATGCACAAACGCCCGGTGCAGGGCGCGAATTTCTCGGTGCTGAAATCGCCCGATATCCCTTCGGTTCTCGTGGAGCTGGGCTTCCTGTCGTCTCCCGCCGATCGCGCGCGGCTCAAGGATCCCGACTGGCGCGCACGAATGGCCGAGGCGATCACGAAAGGCGTCGAGACATGGGCGCAGGGCGATGCGGCGGAAGCGAAGCTTTTGCGCCAATAATCGCGTTTTGTTCCCGGTCTGACGCGCGGTCATCCGCCCATTGAGCGGGATTGTGACCATCCGGAGTCTTCTCGGAAGCGTGAGCGCACATTACTTTGACCGTCACGAAGGCGCGATGTATAGGCTGGCGCGATGGGGTGATCTGCCCCGAGGCAAGGGGTGTATCTGTGATCCGTTTCATTCTCGGCTCGATCGGCGGCGTGTTTTCCTGGGTTGTGACCGGGCTGTTCTTTGCCGCGCTCACCATCGGGGCGATCTTCTGGATCTATTCGCGCGATCTGCCGAGCTATGACCAGCTTGCGCAATACCGCCCGAAGACCATTTCGCGCATCTATAACGGCGACGGTCGTCTGATCGACGAATTCGCCGAGCAGCGCCGCCTCTTCGTGCCGATCCGCGACATTCCCGACCGGGTAAAGGGCGCGTTCGTCTCGGCCGAAGACAAGAATTTCTACATCCACCCCGGTTTCGACCCGCGCGGGATCGCCGCGGCGATGTTTACGGCCGTGAAGTCGGGCGGGCGCGACGTGCGCGGCGCCTCGACGATCACCCAGCAGGTGACGAAGAACCTGCTTCTGTCTGCGGACCGCTCGGTGGAGCGCAAAATCAAGGAACTGATCCTGTCCTCGCGCATCGAGCATGTGCTGAGCAAGGACCGCATTCTCGAGCTCTATCTGAACGAAATCTATCTCGGCCAAAACTCCTACGGGGTCGCCGCTGCCGCGCAGACCTATTTCAACAAGCCGCTCGCCGATCTGACGGTGGGCGAGGCCGCCTATCTCGCGGCGCTGCCGAAGAAACCCGCCGATCTGCATCCCGTGCGCGACTACAAGACCGCGGTGGAGCGCCGCAACTACGTGCTGCGCCGGATGTATGAGGATGGCCGGATCGACAAGGCGACGATGGAGGCGGAGCAAAACAAGCCGCTGAAATCGGTGCAGAACGGCGATTACGCCCCGTTCCGTGCGCAGCTTCCGCCGCGCGACTATTTCACCGACGAAATTCGCCGTCAGCTGTCGAAGAGCTTCGGCGAAGAGGAATTCTTTGGCGGCGGTCTGACGATCCGCGCGACCGTGAACCCCGATCTGCAATCCCATGCGACGAAGGCGCTGCAACATGCGCTGGAGAAATACGACCGCGAGCAGGGCGTCTGGCGCGGTACCGGTGCGAAGATCGCCGAGGATAAGCTGGGCAAGGAAGCCGACTGGCGCGCCGCGCTCTCCGATGTCTCGACCGCGAAAGCCCCGCGCGACATTGACGGCTGGCACCCGGCGGTGGTGCTGGGCTTCGAAGGCAGCTCTGCCCGCATCGGCATCGAGGGGATCGAGGAAGACAAAGACGGCCACTGGATTCCGCCCGAGGACGTGACCTGGGCGCGCAAGCTGAAAGAGGACGGCAAGCTCGGTCCGCGCGCGAAACAGGCGCAGGACCTGCTGGAGACCGGCGACGTGGTCGAGGTCCGTGCGATGACGAAGGATAGCGACGGCTCCTTCATCCGCTGGACGCTGCGCCAGGTGCCGAAGGTCGAAGGCGCCTTCATGGCGATGGACGTGAATACCGGCCGCGTGCTGGCGATGCAGGGCGGCTTCTCGTATCAGTCCTCGGTCTATAACCGCGCCACGCAGGCGATGCGCCAGCCGGGCTCGAACTTCAAACCCTTCGTCTATGCGGCGGCGCTGGATTCCGGCTTCTCGCCCGAGACGATCGTGGTCGACGCGCCGATCGAGATCAACACACCCCAGGGCATGTGGCGCCCGAAGAACGCGTCGAACAAATATTACGGCCCGACGCCGATGCGCACCGGGCTCGAGCATTCGCGGAACCTGATGACGATCCGGATCGCGCAGGAAATCGGCATGGAGACGGTCGCGGCCTATGCCGAGAAATTCGGCGTCTACGACCATATGCGCCAGTTCCTCGCCAATGCGCTCGGCGCGCAGGAAACCACGATGTTCCGCCTGATCTCGGCCTATGCGATGTTCGCCAATGGCGGCGAGCGGGTGGAGCCGACGCTGGTCGACCGGGTGCAGGACCGCTATGGCCGCACGATCTACCGCCACGATCAGCGCAGCTGCGCCAATTGCGAGGATCCGAACCTGCCCGAGGGGCAGGGGCCGAAGATCGTCAGCCACCGCGACCAGATCATCGACCCGATCACCGCCTATCAGATGATCTCGCTGATGGAGGGCGTGGTGAAGCGCGGCTCCGGCTACGGCGTCGATCTGCCGGTTCCGATCGCGGGCAAGACCGGCACGACGAACGACGCGAAGGACGTGTGGTTCACCGGCTTCAGCTCGAACATCGTGGCCTCGTGCTACATGGGCTATGACAACCCGCGCTCGCTGGGCCGTCACGCCTATGGCGGCACGCTCTGTGTGCCCGTGTTCAACGAGTTCATGCGTGAAGCGATCAAGGAATTCGGCGGCTCGAAATTCAAGGTTCCGCCGGGCGGCACCTGGGCGAAGTTCAACCGCTATACCGGCGAGCGTCTGTCCGACAGCGCCACCGGCGAATTCGTGCAGGCCGAGTATCTGCGCCCCGGTCAGGACATGTCGGGCCTCGGCTCGCTGGTCGTTGATGGCGGCTTCGCGATGGGCTCGAACCTGCCGCTGTTTGCGCAGGGCGAGCGTGACGATGCGGGCTCCACCACGGTCACCACCTCGACCGGCCAGCAGAAAGTCATTCCGAAGAAGAAGGCCGATTTCGGCTCGCTCTCGGCAGGCGGCCTCTACTGAGCGCGCCGCGCGTCACAATCGACAGACATTAAAAAAGGGGGGCGCTGGCCCCCCTTTTTCCGTTTCTGCTCGATTATACGTGCCAGAGCCCTCGCGGTGCGGGCGTACCTAGAGACCCGTAAGGGGTGGGGGCCGAGCCCCCAGACCCCGCTCAGAAGCCTTCGTTGCCGTCGCCCTGCCAGGGCTTGGCCAGATCCGAGAAGCGCGTGAACTGGCTCTCGAAAGCCAATTCCACCGTGCCGATCGGCCCGTGACGCTGCTTGCCGAGGATCACCTCGGCCTTGCCATGCACGCGCTCGGCCTTCTGCATCCATTCGGCGAATTTCGGATCGTCTTCCGGTGGCTTGAGACGCTCGTGATAATATTCGTCGCGATAGACGAACATAACCACGTCGGCATCCTGTTCGATCGAGCCCGATTCCCGAAGGTCGGAGAGCTGCGGGCGCTTGTCCTCGCGGCTTTCCACCGTCCGCGAAAGCTGCGACAGCGCGACCACGGGGATGTTCAATTCTTTCGCGATGGCCTTCAGACCCATCGAGATCTCGCCGATCTCCTGCACACGGTTGTCGCCCCGGCCCGAGCCGCGTAGCAGCTGCAGGTAGTCGACGATCACCACGTCGAGCCCATGCGTCCGCTTCAGACGGCGACACCGCGCGGCGACCTGACCGATCGGCAGGGCGGGCGTGTCGTCAATGTATAGCGGGCATTTCTCCAGCGCCTTCGCGGCCTCGACGAAGCGGCGGAATTCGCTCTCCGTCATGTCGCCGCGCCGGATGCGCTCCGAGGGCACTTCCGAGGCTTCCGAAAGGATACGCGCGGCCAGCTGTTCGGCGCTCATCTCGAGCGAGAAGAACCCGACCACGCCGCCTTCGATCGCGCCCTCGACCCCGTCATGGCGCATGCCCTTCTTATAGGCCTTGCCGATATTGAAGGCGATGTTGGTCGCAAGCGAGGTTTTCCCCATCGAGGGACGCCCTGCGAGGATCAGCAAATCCGACGGGTGGAAGCCGCCGAGCTTCTTGTCGAGATCGACCAGCCCGGTCGAGACGCCCGCAAGCCCACCGTCGCGCTGATAGGCGGCGTTGGCCGATTGCACGGCCTCGGTCACCGCCGACAGGAACGAGGTCCAGCCCTTCTGCGCCTGACCCTCTTCGGCGAGGGTGTAGAGCCGCTGCTCGGCGGAGGCGATCTGCTCCTTCGGGTCGTCGTCGATCTGCGGCTTGCCCGCGCGCGACGAGATGTCCTGACCCAGTTCGATCAGCCCGCGGCGCACCGCCATCTCGTAGATCATCAGCGCATAGTCGCGCGCCGCATAGGCCGAGATCGCCGCCCCCGCCAGACGCGCCAGATAGGCCGGGCCGCCCAGTTCCTGAAGGCCTGCGTCGTCTTCGAGATAGGCTTTCAGCGTCACCGGCGAGGCGAGCGCGTTCTTCTGGATCTTCGCCGCCGCGACCTCGTAGATGCGCTGGTGGACCGGCTCGTAGAAATGCTCCGGTTTGATAACGGAGGCGATCCGGTCGAAGATGTCGTTATTCGTGAGGATCGCGCCCAGAAGCTGCTGTTCCGCTTCGATATTATGGGGCAGTGCGGTGCCCTCTGCGGGCAAATTTCCGGGCTGTCCCTCATCGGGTCGTTGTGCCTGATCGTTCATGTACCTGCCTCGGTGTCCCCGTCCCTCTGCGCGGTCTTCTAGCCGCAGTCGGGGGAAAAGGGAATCTGGATAAGATTGGGGAAAACCCCGCTGTTTCAGCGGAGTTTTCGGAATTTATGGTGTTTGCCCGTGAGGAGCCTACCACATCTCGCGATTATTTTCGAAGCGCGAGATTCGGGGCCAAAACGCTCCCCAGAGCTTCCACAGGATCATCCACAGGAATCTCCGGGCTGTTTCAGCCCTTGCGTGCGTCCTGCCACGGGCGCGGATCGCTCAGGAAGGCCTCGACCTCGTCGAGCGTTTCCTTCGAGAAGCTGCCCTGTTCGCGCGCCTCGGCCAGCACGTCCCACCAGGTGCACAGGTGATGCAGCTCGACGCCATGCTCGCGCAGGTTCGGCACGGTCTCGGGGAAGATCCCGTAGTAGAAGATCACCGCCGTATGGCGGCAGGTCGCGCCGGTGTCGCGGATCGCATCGACGAAGCTCAGCTTGGAGCCGCCATCGGTGGTCAGATCCTCGACCAGCAGCACGCGCTGGCCTTCGGTCATCGCGCCTTCGATGCGCGCGTTGCGCCCGTAACCTTTGGGCTTCTTGCGCACATAGGTCATCGGCAGGGCCAGACGCTCGGCCACCATCGCGGCGAAGGGGATGCCCGCCGTCTCGCCGCCCGCGATATTGTCGAAGGCCTCGAAACCGGCCTCGCGCATCACCGTCACCGCGAGGAAATCCATCAGCGTCGAGCGGATGCGCGGGAAGGAAATCAGCTTGCGGCAATCGATATAGGTCGGCGAGGGCAGGCCGGAGGCGAGCGTGAAGGGCTCGTCGGCGTTGAAATGCACCGCTTCGATTTCCAGAAGCATCCGCGCGGTCAGGCGGGCGATTTCTTCTTTGCTGGGGAAGGAGCTGGGGATCATCATCTCGTCCTTATCAAGGCTGGTTTCGGCTTGGTCTAAATATCCCCCGCGGAGCGTCCGTCGGCAGGCCCGGGAGCCTCCGGCGGGGATATTTGTGCCAAGGCGAA
>NZ_DFRG01000100.1:614-952 GCF_002378135.1 Thioclava sp. UBA3469 | reverse complement strand
CGGGGATATTTGTGCCAAGGCGAAACTCAGCGTTTTACATGCCAATGGACCGGGAAACCCGGATCGAAGAGGGTGACGGGGCCCGCGCCGGTCTCGATCTTGGCGGGCCAGTTGTTGGGCTGGTCGGTCTTCTCGAGCGTCAGCGTGGCCTCGTTGACCGGCAGGCGGTAGAAGGCGGGACCGTTGCGCGAGGCGAAGGCCTCCAGTTTATCAAGCGCGCCCTCGGCTTCGAATACATGCGCCAGAAGCGGCATCGTGTGGGTCGCGGTGAAACAGCCCGCGCAGCCGCAGGCGGTTTCCTTGGCGGCGTCCACATGCGGCGCGCTATCGGTGCCGAG
>NZ_DFRG01000100.1:0-313 GCF_002378135.1 Thioclava sp. UBA3469 | reverse complement strand
ATGCGGCGCGCTATCGGTGCCGAGGAAGAAATGCGGATTGCCCGAGGTCGCGGCCTCAACCAGCGCCAGCCTGTGCGTCTCGCGCTTGGCCACCGGCAGGCAGTAGTAATGCGGTTTGATCCCGCCCACGAGGATATGGTTGCGGTTGATGATCAGGTGATGCGTGGTGATCGTCCCGCCCATGTCCTCGCCCTGCGCGGCCACGTAATCCACGCCGTCTTTCGTGGTGATATGCTCCATCACCACGCGCAGCCCGGGGGTCTTGCGCCGGATCGGGTCGAGCACGGTCTCGATGAAGACGGCCTCGCGGTCG
>NZ_DFRG01000124.1:2638-2925 GCF_002378135.1 Thioclava sp. UBA3469 | reverse complement strand
TGGCGCAGGCGGCGCTCCTGCAAGATTTCCTCGAACCGTCGGTGACCCATGACATTGCTCCGGCCACGATGCGCCAGCGGATGCACAAATCGCCCGCCGAGATCGCCCTGATCCGGCAAGGGGCGGCCGTCGCGGATGTCGGCGGCTTTGCGATCCGCGAGGCGATCCGCGAAGGCGTGCGCGAGATCGATGTCGCGATGGCGGGTCGCGACGCGATGGAGCTGGAGATCGCCAAGCGATTTCCCGAGGCCGAATATCGCGACACCTGGGTCTGGTTCCAGTCGGGC
>NZ_DFRG01000124.1:1607-2301 GCF_002378135.1 Thioclava sp. UBA3469 | reverse complement strand
CGGCGCGCATAACCCGGTGACGGGGCGCGTGTTGCAGCGCGGCGATATCCTCTCGCTCAACACCTTCCCCATGATTTCAGGCTATTACACAGCGCTGGAGCGGACGCTGTTTGTGGGCGAGGTCGACGACGCCTCGCGCACGATCTGGGAGGCGAATGTCGCCGCTCATGAATACGGGATGAGCTTGCTCAAGCCGGGCGCGAGTTGTGCCGAGGTGACCGAGAAGATCAACGCCTTCTTCGCCGAGCGCGACCTGCTGCAATACCGCACCTTCGGCTATGGCCACAGTTTCGGGGTGCTCTCGCATTACTACGGGCGCGAAGCGGGACTGGAGCTGCGCGAGGATATCGACACGGTGCTGGAGCCCGGCATGGTGATCTCGATGGAGCCGATGCTGACGATCCCCGAGGGCCAGCCCGGCGCGGGCGGCTACCGCGAGCACGATATCCTCGTGATCACCGAGGACGGCGGCGAGGACATCACCGGCTATCCCTACGGGCCCGCGTTCAACGTGGTAGGCTGACGTGACCCGAACACGCGGGCGGTCGTCTGCCCGCGTGACTGCCGGACCGCTTGACTGCCCGACCATGTGGACATGACCGAAAAGAGATCACGCGCGGCCTGCGCAAAGCGGGTATTATTGGCGAATACTGGGGGATTGTGGCGGAGCGGAAGGGATTCGAACCCTCGAGAC
>NZ_DFRG01000124.1:0-1269 GCF_002378135.1 Thioclava sp. UBA3469 | reverse complement strand
TACACACTTTCCAGGCGTGCGCCTTCGACCACTCGGCCACCGCTCCGCCGGCGGGTTTATCCGCAAATCCGGGCGGGATGCAAGACCCGATCCGGAATAATGCGCAGGTCATGAAAAAGCCCTGAAATCACGCGGGTTCGGCGCTTGCGCGCCTGCGCGGCGGCTCCTAGCATAAGAAAAACCGGTTACGGCCCCGTCAGGGTCAGGCACAGGAAGATGATGAAGATGAAGGACACTCCCGATGAGGGCCGCCCTGCCCTGATCGATGGGCGCGCGTTCGAGCCGCGTGCGCTCACCAATGTGCTTCTGGGCATCATCGCCTTCGCGCTGGCGCTGTTCCTGATGGTGCAGGCGAAATTCATCCTGATCTCTCTGGCCATCGCGATCATCCTGTTTTCGCTGACCTCCGAGGCGATCAACGCGGTCGGGCGGCTGCGGATCGGGCCGGTCTCGATTCCGCCGCGTCTGGCGTCGCTGGTGGCGCTGGCGCTGATCGCGGGCGGGCTGCTGACGCTGAGCGCGGTGCTCATCTCTCAGGTGAACACGGTCGTGACGATGGTGCTGAACTATGCGGGCCCCGCGCAGCAGGCGATCGCGCAGCTCTTCGGCTGGATGGGTCCCGAGGTCGAGCAATCGGTGCTGGAATCGATGCAGAGCATTCAGGTGGCGGGCTATCTGACCACCTTGGCGGGTCAAGCGTCGAACCTGCTCTCGGCCACGATCCTGATCATTCTCTTCGTGGGCTTCCTCTTTGCCGAGCGGATCTGGTTCGACGCCAAGCTGAACTCGCTCATGGGTGATTCCGAGAGCGCCGAGCGGATTGCGCGGATGGTCGGCACGATCATGCGCCGGGTGAACCACTACCTTCTCGTGAAAGCCATCGTCAGCGCGGTCACCGCTGTCGCGGTCTATGGCGTCTTCACCGTGGGCGGGTTCGATCTGGCGCTGCCGGTCGCGATCATCACCTTCGCGCTAAACTTCATTCCCTCGATCGGCTCGATCATCGCAACCGTCATCGCGACGCTCGCGGTTTATGTGCTGACGCAGAACCCCTATACTTCGGGCACGGTGCTGGTCGCGGTCGGCATCCTGCAATTCGTGATCGGCAACGTGATCGACCCGATGCTGATGGGCCATGCGCTGCGGCTGTCGAGCTTCGGGATCATCATCTCGCTCGCCTTCTGGGGCGCGGTCTGGGGGCTGCCGGGGATGTTCCTCGCCGTGCCGATCATGGTGGCGCTGATGATCATCTGCGCGCAAAGCCCGCGC
>NZ_DFRG01000069.1:10351-10552 GCF_002378135.1 Thioclava sp. UBA3469 | reverse complement strand
TCGGCGGGCGATTTGTGCATCCGCTGGCGCATCGTGGCCGGAGCAATGTCATGGGTCACCGACGGTTCGAGGAAATCTTGCAGGAGCGCCGCCTGCGCCAGCGTCAGGTGATCGGATTCGACGCCCACCACGCGGTGCTTGCCCGTGACCGACGCGATCGCGCGCCAGTAATTGTTCCGCGCCCAGTCGGTATAGGTGATG
>NZ_DFRG01000069.1:0-10034 GCF_002378135.1 Thioclava sp. UBA3469 | reverse complement strand
GGTATAGGTGATGTTGTCGCCATGGCAGCGCCGCCACGGCTGCGCGGCATCGATCCCCGCCGAGATCGTCACGCTGTCGCTCGCTGTCACGACCAGCGCATAGGGCCGCCCGAAGGCGCAATACAGAAAGCCCGAGTAATAGGCGATGTTGTGCATCGAGGTGAACAGGCAGGCGTCAATGCCCGCCTCATTCATCGCCGCGCGCAGACCCGCGAGCCGTGCATCGTATTCGGTGGCGGCGAAGGGCAGGATGCGCTCGCCTTGGTGAAAGCGGTAAAAAGCAGGACGGTCCATCGGCACTCTTCCTTCTCAGAGGCCGCAGCGCGCCGAGGGACGATCTTCCCCCGTCGCGCGCTGCGACAAAGCAAGATCCCGGCGTGCAGGATGGGTGATCGGGCGGGCGCAAGCTGCGCCGGCGACGCCATCGCCTTCAGCCCTGAGCGGCAGATTGAGCGAAAATCTCCTCGCTGCCAAGTCCCCTCATTCCGTCGCGTGCGATTTGCTTTTTCACAAATCGGCGGAACCCGGCGCACGCATGAAACATTGATCGATCCGAGGGAACCCTGCCGAGACGTGCGGGGATTGGGCGCCCAGTTTCGTCAACCGACGCGATCCGGCGCACCAACAGAAAGGGAGACCAATGCACGATAAGATGCCGCAAGAACGGCTGTTCATATTCCCCAAGGTCCACAAGACGGTGTTCCTCGTCTCTGCGGTCCTCATCATCGGGTTCATCATCTTCGGCGCCATGTTCAGCGATCAGGCCAAGGCGCTCTTCACCGGCTTGCAGGACTGGCTCGCGACCAACCTCGGTTGGGCGCTGATCGTCGAGGTGAACCTGTTCCTTGCCGCAACCGTCTTTCTCGCCTTCGGACCTTATGGCGATATCCGACTGGGTCGCATGACCGACAAGCCCGCTTACGGGCTTTTTTCATGGACGGCGATGCTGTTCTCGGCCGGGATCGGGATCGGTCTGATCTATTGGGGCGTGGCCGAGCCCCTGTATCACTTCTTCGCCCCGCCCGTCGGCGAGGCGGAAACCCAAGCCTCCGCCCGGCAAGCGATGACCATCGCCTTCATGCATTGGGGCTTCCAGGCCTGGGCGATCTATGCGGTCGTGGCGCTGGCGCTGGCTTATTTCCACTTCCGCAAGGGCCTGCCGCTGACGATCCGCTCGGCGCTCTATCCGCTTCTGGGCGAGAAGATCTACGGGCCGTGGGGCTCTGCGGTCGATATTCTCGCGGTCTTCGGCACCATGTTCGGGATCGTGACCTCGCTCGGCCTTGGTGCGATGCAGATCAATTCGGGCCTCGGCACCGTCTTCGGCATCGACCAATCGCCCTTCGTGCAGATCATCATCATCGCCTGCATCACGGCGGCGGCGACCCTGTCGGTCGTGGCGGGCCTCGATGGCGGGATCAAGCGGCTGTCGAACCTCAATATCGGCCTGTCGATCGTGTTCCTCGCCTTCATGGTGATCGTCGGCCCGACCATCTTCATCTTCGACCTCTTCGTCCAAAGCTATGGCGACTACATCGCGGAGCTCGTCAGCTGGGGTTCCTGGACCGAGGCGTGGCAGAAAGACGGCTCGTGGCAGAATAGCTGGACCATCTTCTACTGGGCGTGGTGGATCTCCTGGTCGCCCTTCGTTGGCGTCTTCATCGCGCGCATTTCGAAAGGGCGCACGATCCGCGAATTCGTGGTGGGCGTGATGCTGCTGCCGACGACGATCATGTTCTTCTGGTTCTGCGCCTTCGGCGGCACTGCGCTCGACATCTCGTTGGGCGGTGACAGCACCATCGTGGATGCGACGAAGAACGCCTATGGCGACGCGATGTTCGCGCTGCTCGACCATTTCCCGGCGGCGAAGGTGATGTCGGGCTTCACGGTGATCCTGATCGTGATGTGGTTCGTGACCTCCTCGGACTCGGGCTCTTTCGTGATCGACATGCTGACTGCGGGCGGCGATGCCGATCCGCCGAAGGTTCAGCGGATCTTCTGGGCGATCACGGAAGGCGCGGTGGCCTCGGTGCTGCTGCTCGCAGGCGGGCTGAACGCGCTGCAGGCGGCGGCGGTCGTGGCGGGCTTCCCCTTCGCGATCGTGTGCTTCTTCATCCTCGTCGGATTGCTGAAGGCGCTGCGATGGGACCCCTTGATGCTCTATCGCCACAACCAGCGCTACCAGAGCGACGAGGAGGCCGATCACGCGATGCCCTCCGAATTGCCGGGCGATCTCTACGGGGCCGATCCGACCCCACCACCGGCACCGCAAGGGGCGCAGGCGAACCCTGCCGAGTGATCGCAAGACCCATGACGAGAGAAGGCCGGGCCACAGCGCCCGGCCTTTTCATGCGGGAAGGACCGGGGCGCGGCGGCGTCCGGGATGTCTTGATCGCGTTGAGTTGGTCGAGGAACGCCCCGCTTTTGCTGGACGCGAACCCGCGCAAGGCCCTATAGCTTGGGGAAATGATCCGCGCTGGGGCAGGGCGCGCCCGTCCCACGCGCCATCCGGAGCGCAGAATGTCGAAGACCATCCATATCCTCAACGGCCCGAACCTGAACCTTCTGGGCAAGCGCCAGCCCGAGATTTACGGCTCGGACACGCTCGAGGACGTGGAGCGGATCTGCCGCGAGGAGGCGCAGCCCAGGGGCTTCGAGGTCGCGCTGTTTCAGTCGAATTTCGAGGGCGAGATCGTCGAGCAGATCCACCGTGCGCGCGATGCGGCCTGCGCCATCGTGATCAATGCCGGCGCCTATACCCACACCTCCGTCGCGATCCTCGATGCGCTCAACACCTTCGAGGGGCCGGTCTTCGAAGTGCATATTTCCAATGTTCACAAGCGGGAAAACTTCCGCCATCATTCCTTCATCTCGCAACGCGCGGAGGGGGTTCTGGCAGGCTTCGGGATCGAAGGTTATGCCTTCGCCACCCGCCGCGCCTGTTCGGTTCTGAGTTAAGAGAGGGCTTTAAGATCGGTCTGCAACTATTTGAGAAATCAATAAGTATTGCCCGCGGTCTCGCCCCCGGCGCGACCTGCCTTGCGCTTGCACTCAGCCTCGCGCTCCCCGCGCAGGCGCGCGACACCGCCGCTGATCGCAACATCGCCAATTCCGGCAAGATGAGCGATCGCGACTTCTACCGGGCGATGGCCTGCGCCGCGCGACCCGGGGGCGCCTGCACCTTGCCCTATCGCCGATGGGCCGCGAGCAAGTGCCGCGATCTCACGGTGGGCATCGCCTTCCGGTCCAAGCATTTCCCCGCCAAGCGCGCCCATGCCATCGAAGAGGCCGCCCGCGCCGCGATCGACCAGATCAACAAGACCGGCGCCGCGCTGCATCTGAGCTATGCCGGGGCGCGTCCCGCCGATATCAATCTCTATCTGACCGATACGCCCGTGGGGGGCACCGTGCGGGGAACGCCGTCGATGCGGCTCAACGGCAGGCGGTTAGGACCGGGCACGGTCGCGAAGGTGACGTTCTATTGGCAGACGAATACGGGCCGGATCACCGATGCCGATATCGCCTTCAGCCGGGACATCCAGATGCGCGATATCCGCTCGGTCGTGCTGGAGGAAATCGTGCAGTCGCTGGGCTTCTCGACCGATCTGGAAGACCCATACTACACGCAAAGTTCGATCTTCTCGGAGAATGGGAATTCGGTCACGCGGCTGATCGGGCAGGACGCGATGACCCTGCGCAGCCATTACCCGCCGCGCTGATCACATCACCTGCATCCCGCCGCGGATCAGCAGCAGGACCGACAGCACCGCCAGCATGATCTGGATGACCCGCATGTAGAGCTGCTGCGACAGCCGCGCGGTCAGCCAGCGCCCCGCGACGGTGCCCGCGATGCCTGCCACCGCAAGTCCCGCGACGAGCGACCAGTTCAGCCCGTCGAGCTGGCCGATCACCCAATAGGCGGGGAGTTTCACGATATTCCCGATCGCGAAGGCGATGGCGATGGTACCCGCGAATTCCAGTTTCGGCAGTTTCTGCGGCAAGAGATAAGCCTGCACCGGCGGCGCGCCGGAATGGGTGATGAAGCTCGCGATGCCGGTCAGTGTGCCCCAGAACAGCCCCGGGACGACTTTCGCCTCGGCTTGGCTGTCGTCATGCCGCTTCAACCACGCCCGCGCGACATGCCAGATACCGATCAACCCAGTGAAGACCAGCAGCGCCCATTCGGGTGTGTAGGGCGTGATAAGGGTCGCGATGGCCACACCCGCGAGGATCGCAGGCACAAGGATATAGAGGTTCCGCTTCGAGAAATGGTGGCGGTAGAGCCAGACGCCGACCCAATCGGTCACGATATAGACCGGCAGCAGCGTCGCCGCCGCTTTCACCGGGTTCATGAACAGCGCCAGCATCGGCACTGCGATGGCCGCGGCTGTCGAAAGCCCACCCTTCGACATCCCGACGATCAAGGCCGCCACGATCAGCAAAACGGTTTCATACATGTACATGGGGTCCGGTCGGGAGGGGAGGATCGGGCGGCCCGACAGGCCACCCGGGAGTTAGGAGATATTAAGCGCCCGCGTCGGTCAGACGGCGCATCTCTTCGTCGGTCAGGCTCATCTCGACAGCCTTCGCGAAGCTTTCCACCTGCGAGAGGCTTGTGGCGCTCGCGATCGGAGCGCTGACGCCCTCGCGGTTGATCAACCATGCCGTCGCGACCTCGGCCGGTTTCGCACCTTTCTGGCTGGCCACGTCTTCAAGCACGTCGAGGATCGCCATGCCGCGATCTGTCAGGTATTTCTCGACCATTCCGCCACGCTTGCGGCCCTCAAGATCGGCTTTCGAGCGGTATTTGCCCGACAGGAACCCGGCGGCGAGCGAGAAATAGGTGACCACGCCGATATTCTCGCGCAGGCAGAGATCGCGCAGCGGCCCGTCGAAGCCGTCACGGTCATAAAGGTTATATTCCGGCTGGATCACCTGATAGCGCGGCAGCCCCTCTTTATCCGCGGTCTCCAGCGCCGCCGTCAGCAGATCGGCATCGTAATTCGAGGCCCCGATCGCGCGCACCTTGCCTGCCTTGAGCAGTTTGTCATAGGCGGCCAGCGTCTCGGCATGGCTGACGCTGTCATCGGGCCAATGCGAGAAATAGAGATCGACGTGATCGGTCTTGAGCCGCTCCAGCGAACGGTCGATGGCTTTGGAAATCCACTCCGCGCCGAGGCCCTTTTCGCCCGGTCCGCCCATATCGGAGCCGACCTTGGTGAACAGCTTCACCTTGTCACGCATGCCGGGACGCGCCTCGAACCAGCGGCCCAGAACCGTCTCGGATTCGCCGCCCGAATTGCCCTCGGCCCATTTCGAATAGACGTCGGCGGTGTCGATCGCGTCGAACCCGTGGTCGATGAAGGCGTCGAGGATGCGGAAGCTTTCGGCCTCGTCCAGCGTCCAGCCGAACACGTTGCCGCCAAAGACGATGGGGGCGATCTCGAAGCCTGTCGTGCCCAAGGGGGTGCGTTTCATGGGAGGTCCTTTCGCTTGCTCAGATCAGCAATCCGCCGCCTTCGACAAAGACGGTGGAGCCGGTCATGTAAGGGTTGTCCATCAGGGCGAGCGCCTGAATGGCGATATGTTCGGGCAGGCCGACCTGGCCCGCGGGCAGACGCTCGGCCGCATTGTCGAACATCGCGCGGCGTCCATCGCCCTGAAGGCTCTCGTACATCTCGGTTTTCACCAGCCCGGGGGAGATGCAGTTAACTCGCACCGGCGCGAATTCCAGCGCGAGGCCACGGGTCAGCCCTTCGAGCCCTGCATTGATCGCGCCCTGGATCGCCGCGCCGGATTTGGGCCGTTGCGACAGAAAACCCGAGGTGAAGGTGAGCGATCCGCCTTCCGCGATCTTCGCCACGCGGGCGAGGCGGTAGGCGCCCCAGAATTTCGACTCGAAAGAGGCTTGGGCGTCTTCCAGCGGCAAATCCTTGACTGCGGCGACCTTGGTGCTGGCCGCCGAGCAATAGACATGGTGCCACTCGGGGCGCGCGCCGAAGAATGCCTCCAGTGCGGCGGCGTCGCCGGTGTCGAGCGTCACGCCCTCGACGGAACCGCCCAGCCGTTCGCAGGCCTCGTCGATCTTCTGCGCCGAGCGTGAGGCGATCGTGACCTGCGCGCCGCGCGCGAGCGCCGCCTGTGCCACGCCGAAGCCGATCCCCGATGAGCCGCCGACGACGAGAATGCGGTTATCTTTCAAACTCATGGCGATGATCTCCTGCTCGCGGGCTGTCGCGCTCAGGCATGCGGCGACCACTCCAAATCGACATAGGGCCGCGGGTGAGGCGGTCCCGAATTTCTTTTCACTTTGTGCGGAGCACGGCGCGGTTGGGCGGCGATTGTGTCGGTGTACCGTTGTCGAAAATCAATGCCGCGCTCTCGATGGCACGGCACGCTGGCTTCCGACCGCGTCCATGGGCAAGGGAGGCCCGCATGAGTGATCTCGAAGGCTATACCGACCGGACCGAGGCGGGGATCATCCTCGCGCGTCAGCTTGAGGCCTATCGCGGGCGCGACGCGGTGGTTCTTGCGCTGCCGCGTGGCGGAGTGCCGGTCGCGTGGGAGGTGGCCGAGCGCCTGGATCTGCCGCTCGATCTTGTCTTCGTGCGCAAGCTCGGCGCGCCCAGCAATCCCGAAGTGGCGCTTGCGGCGATCGCGGGGCTGCGTGGCGAGGTGCTGGTGCGCAACGCCGATGTGATCCGCGCCAGCGGCTGCGATGAGGCGACTTTGGAGGGCCTCGCCGCCCGCGAGCGCGAGGTGATCGCCGACCGGATCAAGCGCTACGGCGCACCGGGGCTGCCGCTGGCCGGGCGGGTCGCGATTATCGTGGATGACGGGGTGGCGACGGGGGCCACGATGCGCGCGGCATTGCGGGCGGTGCGGGCCGCCGGTCCCGAAGAGCTGGTCTGCGCGATCCCGGTCGCGTCAGAGGACGCACTGGAGGCGATCCGCACCGAGGCCGACCGCGTGATCTGCCCGCTGGTGCCATCGTATTTTGGGGCGGTCGGGGCCTATTACACCTATTTCGGGCAGGTTCCCGATGCGGAGGTCGCACAAATCCTCGCCACCGCGCAGGCGCGACCGTCGCGCAAGGATCGGGCGTAGCGGCCCCTTTCGGTCAGGCCAGCAGGCTGCGCAGCGAGTGGCGCATCGCTTGCGTCACCTGCCGATATTCGCCCTCGGAAATCCGTTCATGCAGCAGATCGAACACCGCCGCCACTTCCGCTTCGGGATCGTCGAGCGGTCGGTCGGCAAACGCCTCCGCCACCCGTCCGACAAAAGCGTCGCGATTGCGCGGATGCGCGGGTTGGCGCGAGGGCACGAACCCGTCGTAGTAAATCCCGCGCAGCAGCACCGGAAGCTGCGCCCCGAGATCGGCAGCCTCCGCGGTGGTCAGGAAATCGCGGATCGCGTGCAAGGTCGTGCGCAGCAGCAGATAGGCGTGGCTGCGGTCCTTGTTGTCCAAGCGATATTCCAGATCGTTGAGCCATTCCGCCACGATCTGCGGGGCGTGGTCGATGGCACTCAGGCCGGTCACTTTCATCGGTCAAACCTCCCGGTTGGAGCGCTGAGGACGCTGCCTCAGCCTTGAATGCTTGCGAGATATTCCGCGATCAGCAGGATTTGCCCGCGCGTGTAGACCTCCGCGTTAAGCGCGCCGACCGTCCCTGCGGTCTCTTCCATCATCGTCGGGCCGAAGCTGGGCATCGCGCCCCGGTGGAAGGGCATCTGTTGGCCCCCGTCGATCAGATGCACGACCCGCGCGAGCGGAAATTCACCATTATTATTCGCCGAAAGCTGGGTCAGCGCCGGCACTTGCGTGGTGAAATATTCGCTGAGCGGCCCGTCGCCTGCCGCGCTCTTGCCGTGGCAGGTGGCGCAGTAATTCTGGTAAAGATCTGCCCCCATCTGCGCCGCGGTCATCGGGCTGCTGGAGGCCTCTTCCGCGCTGGCGGGCAGGGCCCATGCGAGGGCTGCGAGGGTTGCAAATACGGGTCTGGTCATCGGACTGTCCTCCCGGTTCAGGGGGCGGCCCGTCGCGCTGACAGTTCGGGGCGCGAAGGGCCGCCCGGGTGATGCGCGCTCATCGCGCCTTGACGTCGATGCGGCGATCTTTCTCGCGCGCTTCGGCGGTTTTCGGCAGGGTCACGGTCAGGACCCCGTCGCTCAGAACCGCCTCGATGCGGTCGGGGTCGACCCCGCGCGGCAGAGCGATCATGCGTTCGAGCCTGCCGGAACTCCGTTCCTGCACGACGTAGTCGCCCTCATGCGCCTCGCGCTCGCTGGTGCGTTCGCCGTGGATCTTGAGCCGCCCGTCTTCGAGCTTGAGCTCGATCTCCTCGGGCTTGAGGCCGGGCAGGTCGACGCGCAACTCGTAGCTTCCGTCATTCGCGACGAAATCCATCGCCGGGGCGGAGAGAGCGCCAAAGCCCGCTGGCAGGCTCAGAGCGCGGGACCAATCGCGTCCGGAATGTGTGAAATCGTCGAAAAGGCGATCGATCTCCGCGCGCAACATCCCGAACACATCGCGCCCGCGCGCAGGCGCAGAAGCGCTGGTGGCGGCGCCTTTCGCGGGCGTTTCGGCACTCGGGGTCTTGCTCGTCGGCGGGGTATTCTCGTGTTTGATGCCAATCTCTTTGGCTTGAGGTGTCATGCTGGATCTCCCGTGCGAAGAATCTCAATGATGGAACGGCATCAAGCTTTGATGACCGGCGCGGCACCCGCATTGACGGCGCGCATAGCGGCGCGCGGCCTCGCGAAAGGATCCGACGTTGCGCACGATCAATGCCGTTTTGCGCGCAGCGCCGTAGGTTCGGGCCGTTGTGACCACTCAGGAGCCCCAAGATGATTCCGCGAACCATTGCCGCTGCCTTTCTAGAGACCGACGAAGCCCGCTGGCTCGCCCCGATGGCGGCCGCGCTGTGTCGCCGCTTCGAGGCGCATCTGATTGGGGCGCATGGCGTCGAGCCGCTGCCGTTGTTGGGCGGCGATCTTGCGAGCGATCCGATCGTCTATCCCGAATTCGTCGAATGGCAGCGCAAGGAGGCGGCTGAGATCCGTGAGACGTTTGAACATGCGCTCAAGGCCGAGGATGTGCAGGGCGAATTTCGTAGCCCGAGCGGTGCGCGTGACGCGCTGATCGATTTTCTCGTCGATAGCTGCCGCGCCGCCGACCTCGTCATCTCTGCCCGGGTGCCGGGCCATGTCGGGCGCGCGGGCGACGTGCGTATGCAAGAGCAACTGATCCGCCAGGCCGGGCGTCCGGTGCTGGTGGTGAGCGAGGCTGCGCAACTCGATAGGCCCGCGAAGCATATCCTCGTCGGGGTTTCGTGCAGCCGCGAGGCGATGCGGGCGGTGCATGACATGCTCTATCTTGCGGCGCATGGTGCGCGGATCGATCTGCTTTCCGTGTCGCCGTCGGAAGGCGAGCGGGAGGCCGTGGACGATCTGCGCGACGACCTCGCGGCGGCGCTGGACCGGCGCGGCTTCGACGTGACGCTTCTGGATCGGATGAAGACGACCTCGGAAGCCGGCGATGCGTTGCTCCACACCGCGCGCGAACGCGGGGCCGAGATGATCGCCGTCGGCGCTTACGGCCATTCGCGGCTCTATGACTTCGTGATTGGCGCGGTGACCACGCGCCTGTTGGAAAAATCCCACCTGCCGGTGCTGTTCTCAAAATAGGTGAGCCGATGCGACAGCCGAAGAAAACCGAATGGATCGTTGTGATGAACGCCGCCAGCGCGCATGTGCTGGCGGATGCCGAGGGAAGCAAGGCGGTCTTCGAGCTGGAAGCGCCGCATGAGAGCCCGCGCGATAAGGCGGGTCGCAGCTTCTCGAGCGGGTCGCCCGGGCGGCGGGCCACGATGGCGCCGCATGGCGATCCGGACCACGCGCCGGAGATCGCTTTCGCGCATCAGCTGTGTGATCGTCTCGAAGAGGGCCTCGGGCGAGAGCAATTCGACACGCTCGTCCTCGTCGCGCCGCCGCGGATGCTGGGCGCAATGCGCGATGCCATGTCCGCGGCTCTG
>NZ_DFRG01000238.1:4155-4447 GCF_002378135.1 Thioclava sp. UBA3469 | reverse complement strand
GCGGCGCGCCTCGCGTTCTCGCGGCACGGGCAGATATTCGACGCCGCCGCCCTGCCGCCGCACAGGCTGCGGGTAAAGCGTCATCAGTTCCAGGACTTCCTTGGGCATGTCCGTTCCGACGGGCAGGCCCAGCTCGCGTGCCTCATCGGCGGAGATCGGATAATCATGGGTCCAGGTGCCGGTCGCCAGTTTCGCCGCCACATCCGCCGCCCGGGCCTCATCCATTTTGTCCGAGAGAAGCCGCTTCGCGAAGGCCTCGATCTGCGCGATGGCCTTGCGACCGACATCGGCC
>NZ_DFRG01000238.1:3676-3814 GCF_002378135.1 Thioclava sp. UBA3469 | reverse complement strand
GTCGTCGATCTCGGCGATGGGTTTTTCCTCGACGACCTTGATCAGCGAGGCGGCGGGCATCTGGCCGAGCTGCGGATCGACGGGGCCCAGCACGGAATGCTCGCACATCACGATCTCGTCGGCGGCAAGCGCGATCAA
>NZ_DFRG01000238.1:2953-3327 GCF_002378135.1 Thioclava sp. UBA3469 | reverse complement strand
ATGCGGCACGAACACGGTGACCTTTCCCTTATGGCCCTGAATGGCCCGCGCGATCTGGGTTGCTGCCAGCACCAGCCCACCCGGCGTGTGCAGCACGATATCGAGCGGCACCTCGTCGTCGGTCATCTGGATCGCACGCAGGACTTCCTCGGAATCGTTGACGTCGATGTAGCGCATCAGGGGAAAGCCCAGCAGGTTCATGGTCTCCTGCCGGTGGATCAGCGAGATGACGCGGCTCGCGCGTTTCTTCTCGATCTGGGCAATCTTGCGGGTGCGCATCGCCTCCAGATATCTGCGCTGAAGCACCGGTTGCAGCGCAGAGAAGATGAAGAAGAGCCAGAAAAGCTGCGTTATGTCCATGGACCTTGTCCTCC
>NZ_DFRG01000238.1:2492-2647 GCF_002378135.1 Thioclava sp. UBA3469 | reverse complement strand
ATGTCCATGGACCTTGTCCTCCTTGCCGTCGGCCGTCGGGCAAAAAGCCGTAGATGCCTTCGTCGCGGTAATAGTTGCGATAGCCGTCGGCGCGCCTTCGAAGGAATGGCGTGACGAGCCAACCGGCGACGAACCCGCCGATATGCGCCCACCAG
>NZ_DFRG01000238.1:1817-2185 GCF_002378135.1 Thioclava sp. UBA3469 | reverse complement strand
CGCCGATATGCGCCCACCAGGCGACGCCGCCCATGGCCTGATCGCCCAGCGACAGGATGCCGGGGATCACCTGCAGGCCGAGCCAGATCATCGCGAAGCCAAGGGCCGGGACCTCGAAGAACAGCGGCAGGAAGAGAACCGGCACCATCACCACCAGCTTCGCCGCCGGAAACATGCGCGCATAAGCGCCGATCACGCCCGCGATCGCGCCGGATGCGCCGAGCGCGGGAATGACGGAATCGGGGTTGGCCAGGGCATGCGCCAGGCTGGCCGCGATACCGCAGAACAGATAGAACAGCGTGAACCGGCCCGGCCCAAGCCGGTCCTCGACCGCGGGGCCGAAAATCCAGAGCGTCCACATGTTCAAG
>NZ_DFRG01000238.1:1359-1507 GCF_002378135.1 Thioclava sp. UBA3469 | reverse complement strand
ATCCAGAGCGTCCACATGTTCAAGATGAGGTGAAGCCAGCCCCCGTGCAGGAAGATATTGGTCAGGAATGGGGTCCAGCCGGACGGGGCGATGAGGCTTAGCTGTCCGAAGAAGCGCGAAGGCACCAGCGCGAACTCGAAAAGGAACC
>NZ_DFRG01000238.1:0-1055 GCF_002378135.1 Thioclava sp. UBA3469 | reverse complement strand
CCAGCGCGAACTCGAAAAGGAACCTGTCTACCACGCGCGGCGGCAGGCTTGTCTGATAGAGAAACGCGAGGACGTTCGCAGCAATGAGCGCCCATATGATGACGGGCGGGTAACGGCGTGCGACGCTGTCAAGATAGGGAAACAGTGGCAGTCTCCGCGTTCATCGGGGTGTCTGGCGGTCGTGGCGGAGCAAGGCGCGCGCGCGCGCACCCGCCTTGCCCCTCGCCGTCACGCTTCGGCCTTGGTCTCATCGAGGAAGCGCAGGCTGTAACTGGCCTCGCCCAGCCTTTCGATGAGCTCGAGCTGCAACTCCAGCCAGGCCTTGTGCCCTTCCTCGTCGAGCACGATTTCCTCGAACAGCATTCGCGATCCGATGTCGTTTTCCTCTGCCGCAGCGCGTGCCGCCTGGCTGTAGAAGGCAATCGCCTCTTCCTCGTCCTTGAGGTCGGCTTCAAACATCTCGCGCAGGGTCTTTGCCCGAACCGGCGGCTTGTCGAAAGCCACCTCGGGCTCACCCTTGAGAAACAGGATCCGCTCCAGAAAGCGGTCGGAATGGCCGCCTTCCTCGGTCTGTTCCTCGCGCATCTGCGCGGCGAGACCGACAAGGCCCCAGTCCTCCAGGACATGGGCATGAAGCTGATACTGGTGTGTGGCGCTGATCTCCATCCTGAGCGCCTTGTTCAGGTTATCGATGGTTTTGGCGTTGGACATTCCATCTCTCCTCGGTTGGGTTATGGTAAAGTATCAGCTCCGCAGGCGGGGCGTCACGTCTTGCGCCGCCCCGCCGCGACGGTCACGCCCGTCCAGGCCGGCGGATCAGAAGCGGGGAAGGATTCGAGATCGGCCTCAAGCACCGGATCGAGCGGGCGATCATCGGTCCCGGACAGATCCCGCGCGCCATCTTGATCGACCGCCCTTCGCAGGCGGTGGTCCGAATGCCCCTGACCCGTGCCGGAGGAGACCCGAAAGGCCCCCGGCGCATCGGCCCCCTTGTAGAGTCGGTGCCTTTCCTGCCCCCGCCAGGGGTTGGGCGCGGTGCGGTGCGGGGCGTCCTC
>NZ_DFRG01000038.1:565-15472 GCF_002378135.1 Thioclava sp. UBA3469 | reverse complement strand
GACCCCGCCCGCGGGCATGAATGTGCCCTCGCGCTGAAAGCGTTTCGAGCCCCAGTCGAAGCGGTCGACCTCCAGCCGGAACGCGTTGGTCTGGCGGCTCAGGTGGTCAAGCGCCGTCAGTGCGGCGTCGACCACTTCCGGCCCAATCCCATCGCCGGGAATGGCCGCGATACGATGAACCCGGGTCGTCATGGCCGCATCACTTCTTCAGCCACGCCTTGAAGGCGTCACCGTAATCGGGATGCCAGCGCGACAAGGGCGGGCGGTTCTCGGTGATGTCGCCAGCTGCCCAGAGGATACGCTTCACATCCGTCGCGCGATCCACGTCGTTGTCGGGGCACAGAATGTAGAAATCGCCGCGCTCGATCGAGTCGAAGAGGAACTCCACGACCTGCTCGGGCGTCCATGCATCGGCAGGTTTCTCGGTGCGCCCGCCCGCGGTGAGGGGCGTGTAGACGAAGCCCGGAATGAACAGCCGCGCCTCGACCTTGCAGTCTTCGCGGTTGCGCAGCTCGTGCTGCAGCGCCTCGGTAAAGGCCTTCACGCCGGCTTTCGACACGTTATAGGCCGGATCGCCCGGAGGCGTGGTGATCCCCTGCTTGGAGCCGGTATTGACGATCAGGCCCGACGCGCCCGAGGCGATCATGCGCGGCGCGAAGATCTGGCTGCCCCGGATGATGCCACCCATATTCACGTCGAGGATGCGGTCCCAGTTGCCTTCGGCGTCGAAGATCGAGCTGCCGGGCTGCATGCCCGCATTGTTCATCAGCAGATTGACCGGCCCGAAATGCGCCCAGACCTCATCGGCGAGCGCCGTGAGCTGCGCGCGGTCCGAGACATCGGTGGCCTGCGTCATTACGTCAGCCGCCGCCGCTCCCGCAGCGATCAGGGCGTCGTAGGCGGCTTCGAGGGCCGCCCCCGGCAGATCGGCGATGCAGACACGCATCCCCAGCCCGGCGAGGTGGCGGGCGGCGGCGAGGCCGATACCCGAGGCCCCTCCGGTGACGACTGCGACATTGCCTTTGGCGAGAGCGGGATGCATGGGATTTCTCCTTTTTTCGTTCGGTGTCCGAGATCGGCGCGCCTCAGGCGGTTGCGCCGGCGAAGACCTCGAAATCAGTGTCGATGATGGTGGGTGTCGACGGGCGCTCGGGCGAGGCCAGAACCTCCTCGATCGCCTTCTTGCCGATGAGATAACGGTTCGAGCGGACGGTCGAGAGCGGCTGGGGCAGCTCCTTGCCGATATCGAGACCGTTGAAGCCGAATATGGCGAATTGGTCAGGCAGGCTGATACCTTCGGCAAGGCAGTGGAAGACGCCGCCCACGGCCATGTCGTCGTTGGAATAGACCGCGACGTCGATCTGCGGGGCCGACGCACGCAGGCGCGCGGTCTGCTCCCGGCCCGTCCCGACCGAGCTGGGTCCGTCGTCGATCGCATGCGCTTCGATCGAGAGTCCCGCTTCGGACAGCGCCTCGCACAACCCGTCATAGCGCAGCCGCGCCCGGCGGTCGGCGTTCCAGTCATGGCCGACATAGCCGAAATGGCGGTAACCGCGCGAGATCAGGTGGCGACCGATCGCGTGGCCCGCGCGGCGATGCGAGGTGCCCACCGCGATGTCGATCGGCGTGCTGTCGATATCCATCATCTCGACGACGCGGATGTCGCTTTGCTCGAGCATCTTGCGGGTGGCGTCGGTGTGGTCGAACCCGGCGAGCAGGATCGCGGCGGGTTTCCAGCTCAGAATACCGCGCACGACGGCTTCTTCGCGGTCGACATTGTAGTCCGTGGTCGAGATCACCGGCTGCAGGTCGCTTCCTTCGAGCCCGGCATGGACGCCCTGCAGAACCTCCGGGAACACGATGTTGGAGAGCGACGGGATGACGACGCCCACGAGGAAGGAGTCGAGCGAGGCCAGCGAGCCCGCGATGCGGTTGGGGACGTAGCCCATCGCGCGGACCGTCTCCATGACCTTCTCGCGGGTGGACTCGGCGACGAGCCCCTTGTTGCGCATGATCCGCGATACCGTCGACTCGCTGACATTGGCACGGCGCGCGACCTCGCGCACCGTGATCTTGCTTTTGCGGTCAGGCAATCGCTGCTTGGTCCCCATGACGCTTTCCTCCAATTCCTTTCGGGCAAGCCCGAGTCAATGACCCAGAAATGCACCTAGCGGCAGCGTTTTCATAGGCCATACGTACATGGGCGCTAAAAACATCGCGGGGACCGTGGCGATCATACCTCCACGTATTTGCGCCACGGATGCGCTTCCTTGAAGCCCAGAACCTCGCGCGCCTTGCGGTTCGAGATCGGCGCCTCGTCTGGACCCATCTCGCGAGTGATCGGCGTGTTCGGGCAGTATTTCTTCAAGAACTCGGTGGTCGGCATATCGGCGGTGATCGTGTCGTTGACCGCGTTGAACACCTGATAGCCCAGCCCGTCCTTCTCGATGCACAGATGCACGATCTCACCCAGATCGCGGGCGTCGATATAGCTCCAGGCGTTGCGCTTGCGGCTCATCGGGTCCTTAAGGAAGCCTTTGAACATGCCGTATTCATCCGGCTCGATCACGTTACCGATGCGCAGCGCATAGATATCCGCGCCGTAGCGGGCGGCGAAAGCGCGGGCGGTCTTTTCGTTGCAGACCTTGGAGAGGCCGTAGCTGTCCATCGGATCGCTGTCGTAATCTTCCTCGAGCGGGAAGGAGTGGAAATCCTTGTCGCCCTCGGCGAAGCACACGCCATAGGTCGTCTCGGACGAAGCGATGATCACCTTGCGCACGCCGAGCTTCATCGCCGCCTCGAGCACATTGTAGGTGCTCATGACATTGGCTTGGTAGGTCACGTTGTCGGGTTCGATCAGCACGCGCGGGATCGCGGCGAAATGCACGATCGCATCGGGCGGCGAAGGCGGCGCGCCCTTCTCGAACCCGCCGAAGTCGTGGTGGGTGGTCAGCGCGTTGAACACGGCGCCGCTGTCGGTCACATCGGTGATCAGCGTGTTGACGCCGGGCAGGTCGAGCGGCTTGAGGTCGACATTGAGCACATCGTAGCCCTTGCTCAGCAGATGCGGCACCGCATGACGCCCAGCCTTGCCGGTTCCGCCTGTAAATACTACGCGCTTGGTCATTTCAGTCTCCGTTTCGTTCATTCACATTTGGTTCGACGGGACGGCCTCAGCCGGTCGCCGCCAGCATCACGCTTTCCTGCGTGGCGTTCTCTCGGGTCAGTTCGCCGCTGATCTTCCCCTCCTTCAGCACGATCACACGGTCGCTGATCGCAAGGATCTCCGGCAGATCCGAAGAGACGACGATGATCGACATCCCCTCCTCGGCCATCTTGCCCAGCAACGTGTGGACCTCTGCCTTTGCGCCGATGTCGATCCCGCGCGTCGGTTCGTCGACGATCAGGATCTGCGGTCGCCGCGCGGCCCATTTCGCCAACACGACCTTCTGCTGGTTGCCGCCCGACAGGTTGAGCACCTTCTGCTCGGGCGACGGCGTCTTGATGCCCAGCGCGCGGATGTAATCCGCACAGGCCGCGGTTTCCTTGCGACGGTTCACGAAGTCGAGGCTGCAATAGTCACTCAGATGCGTCAGCGAGAAATTCTCGCGCACCGACATGCCGAGGACAAGCCCGCGCGACTGCCGATCTTCGGTCACAAATCCGAGCCCATGCTCGATCGCGTCCGAGGGAGAGGAAATCCGCGTCGGTTTGCCGTTGATCGAAATCTCGCCGCTATGGGGGCGGCTGCCGAAGATCATCTCCATCACTTCGGTCCGCCCGGCGCCGACCAGACCGAAGAAGCCCAGCACCTCGCCGCGACGCAGGTCGAAATCGACGTCGCGCACGAAGACGCCTTCGTCTTTCACGCGCTTCTCGGTGAGATTGCGCACCGACATCAGAACCTCGTCGGTCGCATGGGAGATGTGATGGCCGAACAACTGGTCGAGTTCACGATCCACCATCAGGCGCACCAGCAGGTCGCTCGTCATCTCGGACACGGGCCGGGTGTCCACGGTGCGCCCGTCGCGCAGCACGGTGACGCGGTCGGCGATCTCGAAGATTTCCTCGAGCTTGTGCGAGATGAAGACGATCCCGACACCCTGCGCGGCCAGCTTGCGCGACATGCGCAACAGCGTCGATGCCTCGTGGTGGCTCAGCGACGCGGTCGGCTCGTCCATGATGATGAGTTTGGAATTGTAGGAGATGGCGCGGGCGATCTCGATCAGCTGCCTCTGGCCGATCGAAAGCGTGCCGACCATCGCTTCAGGGTCGATTTCCACGCCAAGCTCGTGCAGCACCGCGCGGGTGTCCGCATTCATCTTGGTGCGGTCGATCAGGCCGGTGGGCAACAGCGGCTCGCGCGCGAGAAAGACGTTCTCGGCGACGGTGAGGTTATTCACCACCGCGAGTTCCTGGTAGATGATCGAGATGCCAAGCGACCGGGCATGGACCGGGTTCTTGATGACGACGGGTTCGCCCTCGACCCGGATCTCGCCGCCCGGATCGGCGCGCAGCACGCCGGTCATGATCTTCATCAGGGTGCTCTTGCCGGCGCCGTTCTCACCCGCCAGCACATGCACCTCTCCGGAATTGAGATGCAGGTCGACGTGGTCCAGCGCCTTCACCCCGGGAAAGGTCTTGGAAATGCCGATCATTTCGAGAAACGGTTTCATCGCGGCCTCTGGCTGAAGAATGTCGGGCGGGGCCGCGTTTGGCCCCGCCCAGGTCTTGTCGGAGATTACTTGGTGTAGCTGTCGAGGTTGTCGGCAGTCACAACGGTCACACCGGTGTCGATGTTCTGCGGATCGGTCTCTTCACCCTTGATCTGGGCCACGAGATGCTCGACCGCCAGCTTGCCCATCGTGATCGGGCGCTGCACCATGATGCCGTCGATGAAGCCTTCCTTCACGCCTTTGATCGTGTCGGGCAGATCGTCGAAGGCAAAGACCTTCAGCTGGCCTTTCTTATCCGCGAATTCCTGCTGCGCGAGAACCTTCGCCACGGCCGGGCCACCGACCTGGCTGATGCCGAAGATGCCCGAGAGGTTCGGGTTGGCGCGCAGGAGCGCCTCGGTCACCGACACGGCGCGGGCGAGGTCATCCTCGGTGCCTTCGGTCGCGACCAGCTTGATGTCGGGATAGTCGGCCAGCGCTTCCTTCACGCCGTCGATCCGCTCGTTCAGGTTCGAGGCGCCGAGCTGACCGGTGACGATCGCCACTTCACCCTTGCCGCCGAGCGCTTCGGCCATGGATTTGCCCATGGTCACGCCAGCCTGCTTGTTGATCGTGCCGATATACATGCTGCGCGAGCTGTTGGCGCTGTCACTGTCGAAGGTGACGACCTTGATGCCCGCATCGGTGGCCTGCTTGATGATCCCTTCGACCGATTTCGGCTCGTTGACCGAGATCCCGATCCCGTCGACATGGCGTGCCATCAGGTCCTCGATGATCTTGACCTGCGTCGAACCCTGCGTGTTCGCGGGCACAACCCACTGATACTTCACGCCCAGTTCATTGGCCGCTTCCGCGCCACCGGTGTTGCAGTCGTCGAAGAACGGAACGGCCACTTTCGGCACGAGCGCCACGGTGATGTCCTGAGCATAGGACGCTGCCGTCCCCATACCGGTTGCCAGGGCCAGAACCGCAGCGGCGGCTTTCATTGCAATACGCATCTTGTCTCCTCCTCCGGACCCAACCAACCGCGGCGGGCCCCTGTTGTTGATGCAGTTTCGGTTTCACGCCCCGCACCGGGGCCTTCTTCGTCCGGATCTCGCGCCGCTCTCTCCTCTTCGAGACGCGGTCCGGCTTCTTGATCTTGTTCCTTCCCGGACGGCGCGGCTCAGCCGCGCCCGCCCATCCGATTGCGCAGCACGTCCAGGCTGACCGCGATCAGGATCACGCCGCCGGTAATGGCCTGCTGGGCATAGGTGTTGATGTTGAGCAGCACGACGCCGTTGGCGATCTCGCCGATCAAGGCTGCCCCGATGACCGCGCCGAGCACCGAGCCGATACCGCCCGCGAGGCTCGCCCCGCCGATTGCGGCCGCGGCGATCACTTCAAGCTCCGAACCGAAGCCGGACGCCGGCTCTGCCGAAAGATAGCGCGAGAAGGCGATGACGCCGGCCAGCGCGGAAATCGTCGAGGACAGCACGTAGACCGCGAGCTTGACGCGCTGAACCTTCACCCCGCTCAGACGCGCCGCGTTCTCGTTGCCGCCCGTGGCATAGACGTGCCGACCGAAGCGGGTCCGGGTCATGATGACCGTAAAGATGAGCGTCAGCACGAGCAGGATCACCACCGGCACCGGCACCGGGCCGACATAGCCCTGCCCCAGAAAGCTGAAGCTCTCGGGCGTCTCCGGGGTCAGCGGCACGCCGTGGGTGATCATGTACATAAGGCCGCGCCCGATGCTCAGCGTGCCGAGCGTCGCGATGAAGGGCGGCAGACCGATCGCGGTGATCAGCAGCCCGTTGGTCAGCCCGAAGGCAAGCCCGACACCGAGCCCCGCAGCCACCGCCGCATATTGCGAATAGCCCGCGTCGAAACAGAGCGCCGTGATCAGACCGGCAAGCCCCATCGCGGAGCCAACCGACAGGTCGATCCCGCCGGTGATGATGACCATCACCATGCCGATGCTCATGATCGCCGTCAGCGAGAATGCCCGCGACACGCCCATCAGGTTCGACACGGTCAGGAAATACGGTGTGAACAGGCTGATCAGCAGCCCCATCAGGATCAACGCGATCAGAACGTTGAATTCACGCATGTGACGCAGTTGAAGCAATTGATGCAGGACTCGCATGGATTTCCTTTCCGATGGCGTGACCGAATTTTCCGACAGTGCCAAAACGCCCCTCCCTTCTCCGCATCCCCGACGTTCCACACGCTCATCCCGGAACCGATCGCGTCGGTAAGGGGCTGGCGGGTCGGACGGGGATGCGCCCGAAAATGCTAGCGCTGCCATTCCTCCTGTGACAGCGCTGTCATATTGCGAACTGCAAAGACGACTTGTCAATCAGCAAATAACAAAAACTTGTCTCAGGACAGGTGTCGGAACGACGCGCCCTCCCCGGCGGAACATAGTTCCGACCCCCGCCGAAGCGTTTCAAACAAGGGTCTTGAGACATTCCGGCTTGTCATCGCGCCGGGTCCGTGGTGATACTCGCAATACATGACAGCGCTGTCATAGCCAACGGGACGAAAGCACCCAGACCGCAACAAAGGAGCCCGCCCATGACCGACGAAAGCTACGAATCACCCCGCCCCCTGGCGATGATCCACACCGTCGCCGGGCTGATCCCGGAACTCGAAGGTCTGGCGCAGAAGCACCTGCCCGACTGGAAAGTGTTCAACATGCTCGACGAGAGCCTTCTGCGCCTGACGATCCGCGAGGGGTCGGTCAGCCCGATGACGGCGCGACGCCTGACGGGCATGATCTGGTCGGCGGTCGATGCGGGGGCCGAAGCCGTCCTCGTGACCTGCTCCAGCCTCGGCGGCGCGGTCGAACGTATCGCACCGCTCTGTCCCGTCCCGCTGATCCGTATCGACGAGGGAATGGCGCAGGAGGCGGTCGCAAAAGGCCGCCGCATCGGCGTGCTCGCAACCCTGCAATCGACCCTGACACCCACCGTCGAACTGGTCGAACGCGTCAGCCGCGAGGCCGGGGCGGACAGCACCATCACGAGCGAGGTCGTCGAAGGCGCCTTCGAGACGCTGCAATCGGGCGACCGGGAGGGACATGACGCGCGGGTGGCCGAAGGCATCGCCCGGCTCGCCCGCGAAAACGACGTGGTGGTTCTGGCACAGGCCTCGATGGCACGCGCGCTCAAACGGCTCGAACCGAGCGCGGATGACCCGCCGGTCCTGACCAGCCCGACGCTGGGCATCGCCCATGCAGCAAGACGTCTGGCGCGCTGATCGCGCCTGAGGAAACGATACTCAAGAGGAGGAGATATCCATGAAATACAGAACCCTAGGACGATCGGGGCTCAAGGTCTCGGTGCTCACGATGGGCACTTTCACCTTCGGCGGCGCGGGCGCCTTCAAGGCCGTCGGCGCCCAAGGCGTCAGCGAAGCGCGCAAGCTGGTCGACACCTGCATCGACGCCGGTATCAACCTCTACGACACCGCGAACATGTACTCGACCGGCCTGTCGGAAGAGATCCTTGGCGAAGTGCTCGACGGTCGGCGCGATGACGTGCTGATCTCCTCCAAGGCGCGGATGCGGATCGCCGACGGCCCCAACGACGAGGGCTTTTCGCGCTATCACCTGATCCGCGAATGCGAACGCTCGCTCAAGCGGCTGCGCACCGACCACATCGACATCTACCACATGCATGAATGGGACGGCGTGACCCCGATGGAGGAGATGGTCTCGGCGCTCGATACGCTCGTGCAACAGGGCAAGGTCCGCTACATCGCCTGCTCGAATTTCTCGGGTTGGCACATCATGAAGGCGCTCGGCGTCAGCGACCGGAGCCTGCGCGAGCGCTTCGTGGCCCAGCAGATCCACTACACGCTCGAGGCCCGCGAGGCGGAATACGAATTGCTACCGATCTCGGTCGATCAGGGGCTGGGCGTCTTGGTCTGGAGCCCGCTCGCCGCCGGCCTCCTGTCGGGCAAGCATCGCCGCGGCAAGGACACTCCGGAAGGCTCGCGTCAGTTCGCAGGCTGGACCGAGCCGCCGATCCGCGACGAAGAGAAGCTTTGGAACATCGTCGACACGCTGGTCGAGATCGGCGACGCGCATGGGGTCTCTGCCGCGCAGGTCGCGCTGGCATGGCTGCTGACGCGTCCTGCGGTCAGCTCGCTCGTCATCGGCGGACGCAACGAACAGCAGTTCCGCGACAATTTCCGCGCCGTGGATCTGGAGCTGAGCGAGGACGAGCTGAAGCGCCTGCACGAGGTCAGCAAGCTGCCCGTGATCTACCCCTACTGGCACCAGCAGCAATTCGCCTCGGACCGGTTCAGCCCGGGCGACTGGGCGCTGCATCGCGACTACATCGAGAACTGATCAGGTGCGCGCCTTCGTCTCAGGCGAAGGCGCGCATCCAGTCCAGACCGTCCTCGGTCCGGCCCGCCGGGCGATATTCGCACCCCACGAACCCGTCATAGCCCAGCGCATCCAGTTCACGCAGGATGCGCGTATCGTCGAGCTCACCGGTACCGGGCTCATGCCGATCCGGTACCGCAGCGATCTGCACATGCCCGATGATCGACGCCATCTCCCGCAGCCCCATCAGCACGTCACCGTGCAGGATCTGGCGGTGATAGATGTCGAATTGCAGCTTGAGATTGGGCAACCCCAACGCCGCGATCAGATCGGCGGCGAAGCTGAAATCATCCAGAAAATACCCCGGCATGTCGCGCGTGTTGATCGGCTCGATCACCACGTCGCGCCCCTGCGCCCCGGCGGCATCGCAGACCCGCCGCAGCGAGTCGCGATAGGCCTGCCGCGCTGCCGTATCTTGGCGCGACGCAAGCCCGCTCATCACATGGACCCGTCCGACCCCGGTCGCCTCTGCGTAGCGCAGAGCGGTGTCGATCGAGGCCCGGAATTCCTCTCCGCGTTCCGGCAGAGCCGCCAGCCCGCGATCGCCTGCCTCCCAGTTGCCGGGCGGCAGATTGAAGAGCGCCTGCGTCAGCCCGTGCTCATGCAGCCGCTCCGCGATCGCCTCGGGCGGGTGGTCATAGGGGAAAAGATATTCGACCGCATCGAAGCCTGCCTTTTTCGCCGCAGCGAAGCGGTCGAGAAAATCGTGCTCGGTGAACATCATCGTCAGGTTGGCGGCAAATTTCGGCATCGCTCAGCCCTCGCTCGCGGGGGTGGCACCGGGTAGTTCGAGCCCTGCGATATCTGCCAGCATCCGCGCCACCGAGGCATCGTCATCGCGCCCCATTCCGGCGGCTGCCGTCATGACGAACATCTGCATCGCTGTGCTTGCAATCGGGGTCGGGAATTTCATGTCCCGCCCGATATCCGCCACGATCCCGAGGTCCTTGGTGAAGATATCCACCGCGCTGCGCGGGCTGTAATCGCCCTCGAGCACATGCGGCACCCGGTTCTCGAACATCCAGGAATTGCCCGCCGAGGCGGTGATCACCTCGTAGACCTTCTCCAGATCCAGATCCATCGCCTTGGCGAAGGTGATCGCCTCGCAGGCCGCCGCGATATGCACCCCGGCCAGAAGCTGATTGACCACCTTGAAAGCCGCGCCCGTGCCCGCCTCCTCGCCCAACTCGTAGACCTTGGCCGCGACGCTATCGAGCGCCGGACGGATGCGCGCAAAGGTCGCAGACGGCCCCGAGCCCATGATCGTCAATTCACCGCTGGCCGCACGCACGGCGCCCCCGCTGATCGGCGTGTCGAGATACTCCACGCCCACCTCGGCGCAGCGCTTGGCGAAGACGCGCGCCAGATCGGGCGCCATCGTGGCGCAGGACATCACGACGCCGCCTTTGGACATGGTCGCAACGGCGCCGCCCGGTCCGAAAAGCACCTGCTCTGTCTGGTCGGCATTGACGACCACGGCGATCACCAAATCCGCATCTTGCGCGCCCGTCGCAGGGTCAGCCGCAACCGCGCCGCCAAGGGCGGAGAAGCGCTCCATCGCATCGGCATTCACATCGACGCCCGTCACCGCGAACCCGTCTCGCAGCAAGCTCTCGGCCATGCCGAAGCCCATCGATCCCAGACCGATGACACAGACCTTCGTCTCTTGGGGTGACTTCATGCGGAATACCTCTCAATCGCCGATTTCTAGTCTCACTCCGCCCCCTCCCAGCGTCCATCTTGCGCTTGCATTGCTGGAATGATAGCGTTGTCATTACATCGTTAGCCCGAGCCGCAACGGCTTGGCAAGGGCTATGTGAAATCGCCGTCCCGAGCCGTCGGGGCGATCGGCGATCTGTGGACCGAGGGAGGAATTTCCATGCTGATCGGAGCGGTCGCCGACGATATTACCGGCGCCACTGACCTGTGCCTGATGCTGTCACGCAGCGGATTGAAGACGCGGCAGGTCATCGGCCTGCCGGGGCCGCAAATGGACCTTTCAGGGGCCGATGCGGTGGTGGTGGCGCTGAAGTCGCGCACCATTCCGGCAGCCGACGCGGTCGAGATGTCCCTGCAGGCCGCGAAGGCCCTGCGCGCAGCCGGGGCGCAGCGCCTGATGTTCAAGTATTGCTCGACCTTCGACTCCACCGACGAAGGCAATATCGGGCCCGTCACCGAGGCCCTGATGGAGTTCACCGGCGCGACCCTGACCATCGCCTGCCCCGCCTTCCCGGCGACCGGGCGCACGGTCTACAAGGGCCACCTTTTCGTGGGCGATCGCCTTCTGTCGGAAAGCCCGCTGAAAGATCACCCGCTCACCCCGATGCGCGACCCCGATCTGGTGCGCGTTCTGGGGCGGCAGACGGCGCTGAAAGTGGGCTCCATCGACATCACCACAATCCGGCAGGGAGAGGCCGCGCTGCGCAAAGCGCTCGACGCTGCACGCGCCGCTGGCACCCGCATCGTCGTCACCGACACGATCGACGAATCGGATCTGATGACGCTCGGCGCGGCCTGCGCGGAGATGCCGCTGATCACCGGCGGCTCGGGCATCGGTCTGGGTCTGGCCGCAGCCCTTCGCGACCAGAGCGACGCGCAAAGTGCACCGGATCGGATGCCGGCCCCGGAGGGCCGCTGCGCGATCCTCGCGGGCTCCTGCTCGGTCGCGACCCGCGGCCAGATCGCGGCGGCGCAAGCGGCGGGCCTGCCGAGCCTCGCGCTCGACGTAGAGGCGCTGACCGAAGGCAGACAGAGCGCGGATGAGATCGCCGACTGGGCCATCGCGCAGCCCGCCGACAGCACGCCCCTGATCTATTCCAGCGCCGATCCCGCGCAGCTCAGCAAGATCCAGTCCCGTCTGGGCCGTGACGCCTCCGGCGCGCTGGTCGAAGACACGCTGGCCGCGGTCGCCGAACGCCTGCGCGACGCCGGGTTCACCCGGATGCTGATCGCGGGCGGCGAGACGTCGGGCGCGGTGACGACGGCGCTCGGCGTGCGCCTGCTCGACATCGGCCCGGAGATCGACCCCGGCGTGCCGTGGACGATGAGCCTGTCCGGCCCACGCCTCGCGCTCGCGCTCAAGTCGGGCAATTTCGGCGCCGAGGATTTCTTCCTCAAGGCGTGGGGCCTGCTGGAGCCGGAGGCCGAACATGTCTGACGAAACGCGTCTGCGCGACCAGATCTGCACCATCGGGCGCTCGCTCTTCGACCGCGGCCTGACCGCCGGGTCTTCGGGCAACATCTCGGCGCGGCTGCCCGATGGCGGTTGGTTGATGACGCCCACCAACGCCTCGCTCGGCACGCTCGACCCGGCCCGGATCTCGCTCTTCGACCGGGACGGCAACTTCGTCTCGGGCGACAAGCCGACCAAGGAGTCCTTCCTGCATTTCGCGATGTATGACGAACGTCAGGAGGCGGGCGCGGTGATCCACCTGCACTCGACCCATTCGACGGCCGTCTCGATCCTGCGCGATATCGACCCCGAGGACGTGCTGCCGCCGCTGACCGCCTATCACGTGATGCGCGTGGGTAAGCTGCCGCTGGTCCCCTACTACGCGCCGGGCGATCCCGAGCTGGCCGAGGCCGTGCGCTCGCTGGCCAGCGCGCATCACTCGGTGCTGCTGGCCAATCACGGCCCCGTCGTCGCGGGCACCAGCCTGTCGAACGCGCAATATGCCGCCGAAGAGCTGGAGGAGACCTCCAAGCTGTTCCTCGCACTACAGGGCCACGCGATCCGCCCGCTCACCCAGTCGCAGGTCGCGGACCTGCGCAAGCGCTTCAATCTCTGACCCGAATTTCACGACCTACCGACCCAAGCGGAGTACCCAATGACTAAGACCCAGGAAACCATCGGCTTCATCGGCACCGGCCTGATGGGCCACGGCATGGCCAAGAACATCGTCGAGAAAGGCTATCCGCTGACCGTGATCGCCCACCGCAACCGCAAGCCGATCGAGGACCTGGTCTCGCGCGGGGCGACCGAGGCATCGTCTTATGAAGACCTCGCGTCGCGCTCCTCGATCATCTTCCTGTGCCTCACCGGCGCGCCGGAAGCCGCCGAGGCGGTCGCGAAGCTGACGCCGGGCCTGAAAGAAGGCAGCGTGATCATTGATTGCTCGACCGGCGAACCGACCATGACGATGAAGCTCGCACAGGACATGGAGGCAATCGGCGTCGCCTATGCCGATGCACCGCTCAGCCGCACCCCGAAAGAGGCCTGGGAAGGTACGCTCGATTGCATGGTCGGCGCGGATGAAGAGCTGTTCGCACGCATCGAACCGGTCATCGACACCTGGGCGGGCAAGATCGTGCGCGTGGGCAGTCTGGGCGACGGCCACCGAATGAAGCTGCTCAACAACTTCATCTCTCTCGGCTATGCCGCGCTTTATTCCGAAGCCCTCGCGCTGTCGCGCAAGGTGGGCATTCCGATCGAGCAGTTCGACAAGGTGATCCGGGGCGGCCGGATGGATTGCGGCTTCTACCAGACCTTCATGGGCTACGCGCTCGAGGGCAACCGCGAGGCGCACAAGTTCACCCTCGCCAATGCCTACAAGGATCTCCGCTACGTCGAGACGATGGCCAATGCCGCCACCGTCGCGACCCCGCTCGCCAGCACCGCCAAGAACGCCTTCGCGATGGCGATGGCGACCGGTGGCGACGGCTCTGAAGATTACGTGCCGCATCTCGCGGATTTCGTAGCACGCGCGAACGGGCTCGACTGAGCCCACGCACCTCCCGAAAGCGACGTTTCAGCCCGGCCAGCAATGGTCGGGCTGAGCATTTTTCAGCTCCACCTGAGGGGGCCGTTCTGCGTGTTCGTGCATGGCCGACCTCAGGTTCGTCGGGAGGATGGGCTCAGGGGCCGATGGGTGCCACCCCTCACTCGTCGGGGTGGAACAGATGCGTCCGGGCGGGGTCGAACGCCAGATCGATCCGTTCGCCGCGTTCGAATTGCTTGTCCTCGCTGAAGGCGGCGATCAGGCTCGTGCCATCCTCCATCGCCAGATCGACGACCGTTTCACTGCCCAGCCGTTCGACCAGAGACACCTGACCGTGCAGGACGCCCTCATCGGGCGTGCTGGGGGTGACGTATTGCGGGCGCAGGCCCAGCAGGGCGGTGTCGCCGGGGACGAATTTGCGACCGCGCACGGGCACGACGATCGGGTCCATGGAGTGGCGCGCGACCTTGGCGTTTTCGCTATCGGCCTCCAGGACTTCGACCTCGAGGAAATTCATCGAGGGTGCGCCGAGGAAGCCTGCGACGAAGCGGTTGGCCGGGTTGTGATAGAGCTCCATCGGCGAGCCCGACTGCATCACCAGCCCGTCGCGCAGCACCACGATCTTGTCGGCGAGCGTCATCGCCTCGACCTGATCGTGGGTGACGTAGATCATCGTCGCGCCCAGTTGCTTGTGGAGCTTGCCGATCTCCATGCGCATGTCCATCCGAAGCGCCGCGTCGAGGTTCGAGAGCGGCTCGTCGAAGAGGAAGACCGAAGGGTTGCGGGTGATCGCGCGCCCGATCGCGACGCGCTGGCGCTGGCCGCCCGAGAGCTGGCTGGGGCGACGGTCGAGCAGATGCTCCATCTGCAGGATCTCGGCGGCGCGCTGCACTTTCTCCGCCTTCTCGGCTTTCGACGCGCCCGAGATGGTGAGGCCGAAGGCCATGTTTTCGCGCACGCTCATATGCGGGAAGATCGCGTAGCTCTGGAACACCATCGCCACGCCGCGTTCGCGGGGCTGCACGTCATTGACGCGCTCGCCGTCGATCTCCAGCGTGCCGCCCGAGATGTCCTCGAGCCCGGCAATCATCCGCAGCAGCGTGGATTTCCCGCAGCCCGAGGGGCCGACGAAGAC
>NZ_DFRG01000038.1:0-258 GCF_002378135.1 Thioclava sp. UBA3469 | reverse complement strand
CAGCCCGAGGGGCCGACGAAGACGCAGAACTCGCCATCGGCCACGTCGATATCGACGCCGCGGATGACCTCATGCGCACCATAGCTCTTGCGCAGGCCGCGCAGCTTGATGTCTGCCATGTCATTTCCCTCCCTGCTCGGCATCCGCGTCGATGTGCAGATAACCCTCCGCATCCACGAGAACGGGCTCCGGATCACGGATCTGGCCGACGAAATGGTCGTGGCCATTGTCGTCGAACCCCATGATCACCAGTCCCTC
>NZ_DFRG01000257.1:0-8910 GCF_002378135.1 Thioclava sp. UBA3469 | reverse complement strand
GCGGATCGACCAGCGCAAGACGCAGGCCTTCGTCGACCGACAGACGCAACTGATCCGAGAGGCGCTTGCGGCGGAGCTGCGCGCCGATACTGAGTGCGGCTTCCTGCGCCGCGAGCGGCGTCGACATCTCTGCGGGCAGCAGATCATCCGCGCCCAGATCGAGCGCGCTGGCTTGCGTTTCGCGCGCGTCGGGATGGCTGGCGATCAGGATCGCCGCATGGCGTGTTTCGGGATGCGAGCGCAGTTCCGACATCAGCCGCAGCCCATCGCCGCGATGCGCGAGATCTGCGCCGATCACGAATAGGTCGGGGGCGCGGCGCGTGGGATCGTCGCCGCAGGGCTGATCGTAACTGGTCAGAAGGATTCGATTGGTCGTCAGCAGGGGCGCGAGCGCGGATTTCCAGCGCAGCCCCTCGGCCGGGGTGGGCGCGATCAGAGCGATCCGCGCGAGAGGGACGAAGTCGCTCGCCGCCTCTGCGAAGCCGAGTTCCCGGCAGGTCTGCTCGCGCAGTGCCGAATCCTCGTCGCCGACATGGGCGCGGATCAGGCTGCGCAGGCGGGCGAGTAGCACCAGTTCGTCGAAGGGTTTGGCCAGCACCTCATTCGCCCCGGCCTGCAGCAGCGTCACGCGCAGCTCCGGCGTATCGCGCCCCGTCATCGCGATGATCGGGATGCGCCGGGTCCGCGGGTCCGCCCGCAGCCGGGCGATAAGACCCTCTCCGGTCATGTCGGGCAAGGTGACGTCGAGCAGGATCAGCCCGGGCCGTTGCGCGGCCGCGAGGGCGAGCGCCTCCGCCGCGCTTGCGGCTTGCAGTGTGTTGTAGCGCGCGCCGGTCAGCTTCGCCTTAAGCACAATGCGATTGGTCGCCACATCATCCACGATGAGGATCGATCCCGGCATATAACGCTACTCCTTCAACCTCCGGCGCGGTGCGGCTTGCATCGGGCGGTTCCCGACTGCGCCAGCTTCTCATCGCGCCTTTTCTTGACCTTAGCGGTCGATAGGTTAACAAAGCGTTTCTCCCCGACAGAGAAGGACCCGTCATGCGGCAAGAAAACGCTCATACGCTCGCGTTGCAGACCCTCGGCTGGCTTGCCGGTCGCGAAGATCTGATCGGCGCGTTCCTCGCCAATTCCGGGGCGAGCGTGGACGATTTGCGGGCGCAGGCGAGCGATCCGGACTTCCTCGCAGGGGTTCTCGACCATGTCCTGCAGGACGATCAGGTGGTCCTGGATTGCGCGCAGGACCTTGGTGTGCAGCCCGAGGCGCTGATGCAGGCGCGCGCGGTTCTCGGGCGCGGCGATCTGCGCCACTGGACCTGACGCGCAGCTTTGGGCAATCTGCCCGCAAAGGGAGGCAGATCGCAGATGGCAGGCGGCAAGATACGGGCGGTGCTGTTCGACAAGGACGGTACGCTTTTCGACTTCGACGCGACATGGGGCGCTTGGGCGAAGCTGCAGATCGAGGCGTTAGCGAAGGATGCCGAGCAGGCCGCCAGGCTTGCCGCGGCGATCGGGTTCGATCTCGATCGGATAGAATTCGAACCGCACTCGCCGGTGATCGCGGGCACGGTTCGGGAGGCGGCGGAACTGCTGTTGCCGCATCTTCCGGGACGGTCGCTCGACGATCTGGTGCTCGAATTGGAGCGGGCGGCGCATGACGTGCCTCTGGTGGAGCCGGTGCCGCTTGCAGCGCTTCTGTCCGATCTGCGCGGACGCGGATTGCAGCTGGGCATTTGTACGAACGATGCCGAGTCCTCGGCGCGGGCACATGCCGCGCAGGCGGGCATCACCGATCTTTTCGACCGGATTATCGGCTATGACAGCGGGCACGGGGCGAAACCCACGGCGCGCCCGCTTCTGGCCTTCGCGGATTCGCTGGGGCTGGACCCGGCCGAGGTCGTGATGGTCGGCGACAGCCAGCATGACCTGCACGCGGCGCGCGCGGCGGGGATGATCGCGATCGGCGTGCTGAGCGGACCGGCGGAGCGGGCCGATCTGGCCCCGCTCGCCGATGCGGTGCTCGATCATATCGGGGGGCTTCCCGACTGGCTCGCACAGCGCGCGGGCTAGCGAGACGCGTCAGACGCGCGAGGAGCCTCGCGCAAGACAGGAGAGGGACGCATGCAACTACGTTTGCAACATATTCTGCTCGGGCTGCTGGCGGGCATGTTCTTCTGGGCGCTCGATAACCAGTTGCAGCAACGGCTTCCGATTGACGCGCACGGACAATTCGGCGTGTCGGTTCTGGGCACGGTGTTCTTCGCGACCGCGCTTGCGATGCTGGGCGAGATCGGCTGGCGCAGGGCATTCGGCGCGGCGGCGCTGATTGCGGTTCCGGTCGCGTTGCTCGGATGGTGGGCGTCGCTTGGCTATGCCCCGAGCGAGACGCTGGCGGGCTACATGCCTTACGAGCTGCTCGCGCTTTCGGTTCTGGCGATGCTGCCGATGCCCTTCGCGATGGCCGTGGCGCAGGGCGGCGGGCGCGCCTGGAACGACTATCCGGCGCTGTTCCTGCATGCCTGGAATATCGTGGTGCGCTATGCCGCCGCGTGTATTTTCCTCGGGATGGTCTGGCTCGTGCTGTACCTCTCGGCGCGCCTGCTCGAGAGTGTGGACCTCGATTTCCTGCGCCAGCTTCTGCGGGAGAAGCTGTTCGCCTTTGCGGTCTCGGGCGGCATTCTCGGGCTGGGACTGGCGGTGGTGACCGAGTTGGAGGAGATGATCTCTCCGACCCTGATCCTGCGGCTTCTGAGGCTGTTGCTGCCGCCGGTTCTGCTGGTCGCGGTGATCTTCGTGGCCGGGTTCATTGCGCGCCGGGGGGAGGTCTCGCTGATCGGGTTCTCGCAGATCGAGACGCTGCTGGCGATGGCCGCGGCGGCAGTGACGCTGATCTCGATCGGCATTGAGCGCGACGATGAAAGTGCCGTCCGGGCGCGGGTCTTGCGTCTGTCGGCTCAAGGCTTGGCGCTGGTGCTGCCCGTGCTGGTCGGGGCGGCGGCCTGGACCGGATGGCAAAGCGTCACCGCGCAAGGCTGGACCCCGGGACGCGTGGCGCAGGCGGTGCTGATCGTGCTTCTGGCGGGCTATGCGCTGGGATATGCCGGGTCGGTGCTGCTGGGGCGCGGCTGGATGGTGCGCTTGCGGCGGATCAATATCGCCATGGCGGGTGTCCTGCTGCTTGCCGCTTTGGCATGGCTGACGCCGGTGCTGGATGCGAACGGAGTGGCTGCGCGCTCGCAACTGGCGCTGTATCGCGAGGGGCGCATCACGGCAGGCGCTTTGCCGCTTTACGCTTTGAAGAACCACTGGGGGCTTGCCGGGCAGGCGGCCTTCGCGGAGTTGGAAACCCAAGCCGGTGATGATCGCGCGCTCGCAACGGCCCTGGCCCGTCTGAGCCCGTCTGCGGATGGGGCGGAGGGGGCCAGCGCCGCGCGCGCCCAGCTGCGCCGGGATCTCGTGCTGCCGCCCGGTGCGAAAGCGCCCGAGGATGCGCTGCTCGATGCGATCCGTGCGCGCGCGCCCGAGGTTGCGGCGGGGCTTTGCGCCTCTGCCGAGGGAGCGGCGGCGAATTGCGCTTTGATCGAGGCCGATTTCCTTTCGGATGTGCCCGGTGACGAGGCGATGGTGCTGCTGCATCTGCCCGACCGCGATGCGATCTATGTGCTGCGGCAGTCGAACGGCGCGTGGGATTCGATCGGTTGGGGCAGCGTCGTCGATGCGCAGGGCGAGCCGCGTTTCCGCGTCGATCTGGCCCCTGTCATCGCCGCGATCAAACGCGGTGAGATGCAGCTGTCCCCGAGCGGGATCATGGCGCTTGAGGCCGGTGGGCTGCGTCTTTTGCCGCTGTCGCGCTGAGCCGGGCAAATTTGGAGCTTTGTTAACTTCTGACCGCTAGCGTGGCGGTCAGGAGGACACATGCTCGGCTTGATCAACCGTTCTATCGAGACGTTTCTGACCGACACCCACGGGGCGCCGCTCTGTGCGCGCGTGCGGCGGCGAGCGGATTTGCCGGGCGAGAGCTATGAGCCCCTGCTGCAATATGACGATGCGCAGACCTTGCGGCTGATCGATACCGCCTGCGACGAGTTGGGGCGGGCGCGATCCGAGTTTTTGGAAGACCTTGGGGCGCATCTGTGCAGCCGCGAAGCGGTGCGGCGGTTGCTGCGTTACGGCGGCTGCGACTATCGCGGCTTTCTGAACTCGCTCAACGAGTTGAACGATCGCGCGCGCATGGCGCTGCCCGATCTCAAGCTGCCGGACCTGCATCTGGTCGCAACCCAGCCGGGTCAGTTCCGTCTGCGCGTCGCCGCGGATCTGCCGGGTTGGGGGGCGGTGCTGGCGGGGATCCTGCGCGCGATGGCGGATGACTATGGCAGCCTCGCGCTGATCGAGGTGTCGCCGCGTGTCGCCGGGCGCGATCTGCGCGATCCCGATCCGATGGGGGAAACCGTGACGATCCAACTGCTCGACGCCACCCATGCCGAGGCGCGCCAGTTCGCCCTCGCGCGCATGATTGGTGAGGTCTGATGAGCGTGCCGGGCGAGAACGCTGTCACGAGACTGGCCGCGCAGCCACCCGCCGATCGGGGCGCGCACGCCTATTGGCTGGCGCTGTTGACCGGGCTTTTGCCGATGTTTCTCTGGCTCGACGAGCGGGCCTGCATCCTTGGGGTCGGGCGCACGTTGCGCAAGGTTCTGGGGGTGCCGGAAGCCCAGATCGTCGGCGCGCCGTTCTCGCGGTTTTTCTCGGTCGGGCGGCGCGGCGGGGCGGTGCGAATGTGCCCGAAGGAATTGCGCTCAAGTTGCGGTGCTGTTGATTGCGATCGCCAGATCGGGCGCTGCGGGCGCTCCCTCGGGGCCATGACGGCGGAGGAGATGCTCCATGTCACCCTTCGCATGCGCCCACAGGTAAGCCTGCGTGGCGCGCTGGTGAGCCACACGGGTCCACGAGTTCAGGGGCGCGCGCCGACGCAGGCGGGGGGCGATATGCTCCTTAATTTCAGCTTCGGTATTCACCTGCGCGAACTTGTGGCGGAATTCGACCTGACCGAACATGATTTCTCCGCCGCCGATCTCGCGATGGAAATGCTGTATCTGCAGGAAGCGAAATCGCTCGTGCTGGAAGAGTTGCGGGCCCTGACCGGGCGGCTCGATCAGGCGCGCAAAGCGGCGGAGGATCAGGCTCTGAGCGACCCGTTGACGAAACTCGCCAACCGCCGGGCCATGGCGCAGGCGCTCGCAAGGGCCGTCGACCACGCGACGAACGGGCTGGCGAATTTCGCATTGCTGCAGGTCGACCTCGATCACTTCAAGACGATCAATGACACGCAAGGCCATGCGGCGGGGGATTTCGTGCTGCAACTGGTGGCCCGCAACCTGTGCGAAAGCGTGCGCGGCGGTGATCTGGTCGCGCGCATGGGCGGCGACGAGTTCCTCGTTCTCTTGCGCGGTAATCCGAGCCGCGCGGAGATTGGCGCGCTCGCGGCACGCATCATCGAACAGCTTGAAGCGCCGAAATGGTATCGGGGGCAGGAATGTCTGGTGTCCGGATCGCTCGGCGCTGTGTCGTCGCGCGACTACGAGAGCCTCGAGGTCGCGGCGCTGCAGAATGACGTCGACCGGGCCACCTATGCCGCCAAGGCCGCAGGGCGCGGATGTCTTCGCTTCGGGTCCGGGCCTGTCGAAAACGTCGAGGATGGGTCGGGCGCGTCACCCTGCTCCGCGCTTTAGGCGCACAAACGCTCTTTTCCTGACCGGTCGCCTTCGGGTAAGGGCAGCGCATGAGACAAGGTTTCCCCTATGCCCGCGCCGGACAGCGCATCGGTCTTCTGGGCGGGTCGTTCGATCCGGCGCATGAAGGTCACGTCCTGATCACGCGTGAGGCGCTGCGCCGCTTCAATCTTGATCGGGTCTGGTGGATCGTGAGCCCCGGCAACCCGCTCAAGGCGCATGGTCCCGCACCGCTCGATCAGCGGATCGCGAGTGCGCGGGCGAGCCTTAGGGGCGATCCGCGCGTCGTGGTGACCGACCTCGAAGCGCGGCTCGGCACGCGTTACACGGCCGACACGATAACGCGTCTGCGCGCGCTCTATCCCGGCGTGGATTTCGCGTGGCTGATGGGGGCCGATAACCTCGTGCAATTCGACCGCTGGGATCATTGGCGCACGATCATGGAGAGCGTGCCGGTCGGTGTGCTGGCGCGTCCGGGCTGGCGGATGCCGGGGCGCTGGGCGCGCGCGGCGCGCATTTATGCGGGGGCCGAATTGCCCGCGGTCGCCTCGCAGCGCCTCCTCGACGGACCGGCGCCGCGCTGGTGCTTCGTCAACATTCCGATGTCGTCTCTTTCCTCCACGGAAATTCGCGAGAAAGGCGGCTGGCGGGCATCGACACCCGCTTGAAGACAGTGCGGGGCGCGCTACGCTCGGATTGACGCCGAGGGAGGAATCGCCATGCCGCTATCGATATCGCGCCGCTTCGCACTGCTGGGTGGCGCCGCGCTTTTCGCCACTCCGAAAACGGGCTTCGGCCAGACGGTCGCGGCAGCCGAATTGGTCCGGATGGCCGGGCTCAGCGGCGATGTGGGCTATGTCGTCGCGGACCTGAAGAGCGGCCAGATCCTCGAACAGCGCAATGCAGGCCAAGCGATGCCGCCCGCCTCCGCGCTCAAGTCGATCACCTCGCTCTATGCGATGGAGCAACTGGGCGGCGATTTCCGTTTTGGCACGCAGTTGATCGCGACCGGCCCGATCTCGGGCGGGCGCATTCAGGGCGATCTGATCCTCGCGGGTGGGGGCGATCCGACGCTAACGACCGACGATCTGAACGCGATGGCGAAGCAGCTGGCGGCGAAGGGAGTGCAGGGCGTCACGGGGCGTTTCCTGACTTGGGCCGGGGCGCTGCCCTACAAGAACGAGATTGCGAACGATCAGCCGATCTTCGCGGGCTACAACCCGTCGATCTCGGGGCTGATGCTGAATTTCAATCGCGTGCATTTCCAATGGCGCCGCTCCGGTGGGGGCTGGGCGCTGAGCATGGATGCGCGCGGGCGCGACGTGCAGCCGCAGGCCTATACCGCGAAGGCGTCGATTGCGAAACGCTCCTCGCCCACTTTTACCTATTCCGACCGCGGCGGGGTCGAGCATTGGACGGTCGCCTCGGCGGCCTTGGGGCGTGGCGGAAGCCGGTGGTTGCCGGTGCGCCATCCGGCGGCCTATGCGGGCGACGTGTTCCAGACATTGGCCCGCGCGCAGGGCACACCGCTGCCCGCGCCGGAAGAGGTGCGCAACCTGCCCGGCGGTACTGTCTTGGTGAGCCATGGCAGCGATCCGCTTGTGCCGGTATTGCGCGCGATGATGAAATATTCGACCAATATCACCGCTGAGGCGGTGGGCATGACGGTCAGCAAGCGGCTGGGCGCGGGGAACTCCCTGAAGCAGTCGGGACAGACGATGACCCAGTGGCTGCAGCAACGCACGGGCGCGCGCTCGGCCCGGTTTACCGACCATTCCGGGCTGCGGGCCGATGCCGAGCTTTCGCCGCAGGACATGGTGGCGGCGCTGCGCAATCTTGGTGCGCCGATGGGGCTGCGCAGTTTGATGAAGCCATTCAAGCTGCGCGATGCGACGGGCAAGAACATGCCAGCCCAGCCATTCCGAGTGGATGCGAAGACCGGGACGCTGAATTTCGTCTCGACTTTGGCGGGCTATATGACCGCGCCTGATGGCACCGAACTGGTCTTCGCGATCTTCACCGCCGATCTAAACCGGCGTCGTCGTGCGGGCTCGGCGCCGCGCCCGCCGGGGCAGGTCCAATGGGTGCGGGCGTCGAAAATCCTGCAGAGCCAGCTGTTGGAGCGTTGGGCCGGGATTTACGGCTGAGGGGTCGCTCCGCCTGGACGGCGGGGCGGTCGTCAGGTTTCCTCGCCGGGACTCTATCGTCCGATCAGAGCGTGACGTGGCGCACTTTCGCACCCCATTCGATGGCGACGGCGTGCAGCCGGTCGATCGCCAACTCACCGCGAATTTCTTCGAGAAGACGTAGTTCGGTTTGACGGATCGTGCCATCTGCGGCGGCCACATCGCAGGCCAGCGCATACGCGGTTTCGAAAATATGTTCGGGCAGCGCGTCGCGGATCAGGCCGAACAGCGCCTCGAGTCCGTCTTCCTCTTCGAACAGCGTGAAGACCGAGCGGGAGACCCGCGAGACGCGGTCGAAATCGTAGCCCGCGAAGATCGGCATGTGGTTCACTATCCGCTCGATTGCGACGAGTTCGGAGGTCGGCACGTCCTCATCGGCGGCGGAAATCGCGACCATCACGGCGACGAGCGCGTCTTGGGGCGAAAGCGAGGCGAGAACGTCGGGCACGTGGGAGCTCCTTGATAGTGTTCGAGTGCTAATTATTGACTGTCCCCGTCCGCTTCAATAGGTCAGGCGCGACTGGGCGCACGGGGCGCCTTCATGAGGTATGCAATGACGAGCTTGCGTGACGCTGCGATGAAATCCAAGGCCTGGCCCTTCGAGGAAGCCCGCCGGGTGCTCAAGCGTTACGAGAAACGGGACCCGGAAAAGGGTTACGTCCTGTTCGAGACGGGCTATGGGCCGTCGGGTCTGCCGCATATCGGCACGTTTGGCGAAGTTGCGCGCACCACGATGATCCGTCGCGCTTTCGAACTGATCTCGGATATCCCGACGAAGCTTCTGTGCTTCTCGGACGATATGGACGGGATGCGGAAGGTGCCGAGCAACGTGCCCAATCAGGACATGCTGCGCCAGCATGAGCAGAAGCCGCTGACCTCGGTGCCCGATCCGTTCGGCGAGTTCGACAGCTTCGGCAACCACAACAACGCGATGCTGCGCCGTTTCCTCGACACGTTCGGGTTCGAGTATGAATTTGCGAGCGCGACCGATT
>NZ_DFRG01000065.1:0-51505 GCF_002378135.1 Thioclava sp. UBA3469 | reverse complement strand
GCCCGGTGCCTCAACATATGCACCACCCTTGATCAGCACCCCGGCCCGCGCAGAGGCGGTGAGTGCAGCGACGATGGAGACCGGTGTCGAGATGACCAGAGCACACGGGCAGGCGATCACCAGCAGCACGAGTGCATTGTAGAACCAATAATCCCAGGCCCCACCCAAAATGAGCGGCGGCAGCAGGGCAATTGCAATGGCGAGAGCCATGACGATAGGCGTGTAGATGCGGGCGAACTTCGCCACCCATTGCTCCACCGGCGCGCGGCGGGCATGGGCGTCGCCGACCATGCGGATGATCTTGGCCAAGACGGTGTCCGAGGCGGCCTTCGTGGCGCGCACCGTCAATGTGCCTTCGCCGTTGATCGTGCCGGCATAGACTTCGTCGCCTCGTTCCTTTGTGACCAGCGCACTCTCTCCGGTGATTGGCGCCTGATCGACCGCGCCCGCGCCGTCCGTCACCTCACCATCCAGCGGGATACGGTCGCCACCGCGTACTATGAAGCTTGCGCCTACGGCGACTTGAGCCGCCGGAACGTCGGCCTCGCTTCCGTCTTCGCGGATCACGCGCGCCGTCGGTGGTGCAAGATCCAAGAGCGCCGAGACCGCATTCCTTGCACGCCCGACGCTCCAGCTTTCGAGGTAGAGCGAGAGCGAGAAGAAGAACGCGACCGTCGCCGCCTCGAAGAATTCGCCAAGCCCGATGGCACCGGCCACGGCGACAACCATGAGCAGGTTCATGTCCGGCGACAGCCGCCGAGCGGACGACCATGCCTTGGGTGCCACGAGCCAGACACCGAACAGGATCGCAACCGCGAACAGCCCTGCCTCGACCAGCGGCATCGGCGCTTCGCCGTGCCCCGCGAAAAGGCCGAGCGCCCCGCCCATGCCGGTCTCGATGATGTGCCACAGGAATCCCGCGGCCCAGAAGCCGCCGCTGAGCGCCGTAAACAGCCGCTGTCGTGCAAGATGGGCCGCCTGGTCGACCGACGCGTTTTCGGCATCCCAGGGCTTGGCGGTCATGCCGGTGCTTGCCACCAGTTCTGCAACTTCGCCGTCCGATACCTGCATTGCGCTGTCGAGGATGGTCATCCGTCCATTGATCACGTCGAACGCGAGATGCTCCGCCCCGCCGATCTTCGGGCCGACCACCTTGTTCAGGATCGCGACCTCCTCGGCGCAATCGAGGCCTGAAACCTGAAAGCTGCGCCCGGCATACGGCGCGGGCGTCACTGGAGCGACGTCGCCACAGCTTCGACTGCCTTCGCAGCAGCCGTCGCCGGATGCCTGCGGAGCGTCGGTATCATCATGGCGGTGGATATCAGACGGCATGAACGGACCTCGGGATTCGGACAGTTCAGATCGACATAGCACCTACAGCAACTAGAGCTTCAAGTGAAAAATCGGTTGGTCTTCATGTCCTGTTTTTTGGTAGGACTGACAGCGGATTGCCCCGTTTTGGCGAGGCAGAAAGAAAATGCGAAAGGAAACTCAATGCAATCGATCATGCAAAAACGTAACGTGATGGTCCTGCCCACGTTAGGGTCAGGACTCGTTCTCGCGTCATAGCCAGAACATGACTGTTGCTGCGAGGGCGACGGCGGAGAGGAAGACCGTCGGGCACCTGTCGTAGCGGGTAGCAATCCGTCGCCAGTCCTTCAGTCGCCCGAACATGATCTCGATCCGGTTGCGGCGTTTGTAGCGGCGCTTGTCATGCTTGATTGGCTTGCCGCGTGACTTCCGGCCCGGGATGCAGGGCTTTATCCCCTTGTCTTTCAACGCCTCTCGGAACCAGTCGGCATCATAACCGCGGTCGGCCAGCAACCACTCCGCATTTGGCAGGCTGCCCAGCAGGGCCGCGGCGCCGGTGTAATCGCTTACCTGGCCGGCGGTCATGGAGAAGCGGAGAGGGCGCCCCTCGGCGTCGGTGACGGCATGCAGCTTGGTGTTCATGCCGCCCTTCGTTCGGCCGATCAGACGGCCGCGCAGGTCGCCGGGGCCCCCTTTTTCGACCGCAGGCTGGTCGCCGTGCGGTGCGCCTTCAAGTAAGTCGCGTCGATCATCACCGTCTTCGGAACAGCGGCCTCGGCGGCCAGGCCATCCATCATCCGGGCGAAGACCCCTTTGTCACTCCACCGCTTCCAGCGGTTGTAGAGGGTCTTGGGAGGGCCGTACTCCCTCGGCGCATCCCGCCACCGCAACCCGTTGCGATTGATGAAGATTATCCCGCTCAGCACGCGCCGGTCATCGACCCGCGGCTTGCCATGGCTCTTGGGAAAGAAGGGCTGGAGCCGCGCCATCTGCGCCTCCGTCAGCCAGAAAAGGTTGCTCATTGGTCAGTCTCCTTGCTGAGGCTGAATCATGCCGCAAGCCAATGATCAATGGGTCCTGACCCTAATGATGGACAACCTTTTGGAGGACTGGGGGCAGCCATTTTATCCAGTCGTCGAGTAGCGACGTCTGCCGGTCAACGCCATGCCCTCGACCCATCGCACACTCGCGCTTGCTCCCGCATCACCGCGTAGTCGCTCAGCATCTCAGCGATGACCGAACCTCCCGGCAGGAGGGCCAGCTCCTCCGCCGCCTGCACCTTGAACTCCCGGCCATACTCGACCACGGGCGGGCACGTCGCGAGCCTGCCGTCCTCAGAACGAACCGTCCCGCAGCCGGTCAGCGAGATCGCTGCGATCGCGAGGACGGCGAGCCGCCGCTTCCAGCATCCGACGTTGGACGTCATTGGCCTTCTCCATGGTTTCAAGGCGTTCCGCCAGCCGTCCCGCACGCTCGCCGGAGCGCCGAAGGGCCAGCAAGAACAGAAGGACGGCGAGTGCGATGGCCGCGTAATGCAGGGCCGCCCGGATCCACGGGGCGGCCGCGATCCCGGTGAACAGAGCGGCGATCATCGACGCCCCCGCTTCCAGTCATCAAGCCGCGCGTAGATCGTGACGGCAACGCCCGCGAGCGCTAAGGCGATGAACACCCAGCGCAGCGTATCGAGGTAGGGCACGAGCGGCAGGATCGCGGACTGGGTGTCCGTCAGGACGCTCTGCGCAACCTCGACACCCGCGGCGCCGAGCGTCGCCACACCGGCCGCGCCGCCACCCTTCATCGTGCGGCTGTCGGCCAGCACCTCGCGCGCCGGCAGCGTTTCCGCGGCAAACGCCGTCGCCCGAACCGGGAAGCGTTCGCCCCACTGCCGCGCAGGACCGAGATCAATGTGCATGAAGTCGGAGCGCGGGTAGAAACCGAACCCGAGGAAGCCGACCTCTCGCGCCGCCGCCTCAAAGGCGACCGGGTCGTGGTTCGCCATGGCGATGTCGAAGGCCGTGCCGTCCATGTGCGTCGAGCGTGGCGCGCCGCCGACGGCCCGGTTATGCGCCGGACTGCGGTAGGCCGAACGGACGATGAGGGGCTTGCCAAGCCGATCGCGCAGCGCCTGGAGCTTGTCGAGCGCATCTTCGTTGATCCGCAGGGAGCCGCTGCCTCGGCAGGCGATCTCGGCGGGGGAGAAATTCTTCCAGCGCCACGAGCGCTCGGGCACGTCGCGCCAGTGTTTGTAGGTCATTGTCGTCATGGCAGGTCTCCAGGCACAAAAAAGCCCGCTCCTCGACGAGGGCGGGCGGTGGTCTGATGGGTCGGGCAGATGGGCTAAGGCGTCGGTCCGAAGAGCTTCAGCTTGATGGCGATGCCGGCCATCAGGGCGAGCAGGACGCCGGTGGTGATCAGCCGCACGGCGGTCTGGACGGCCGTCTGTTTCGCGAGGCGGAAACCCGCGAGCAACGAGCGAAGATCGCGGATGTCCTCGGCCGCATCGTGGCCATCGAGACCGACCTCATGCAGGGCGCGCCGCGCGCCCGTCTCGGCCGCGCGCTCCAGCAGGGCTTCAAACTCAGCGGCCGGAAGCGCGATCAGCGCCCCGCTTTCTGGTTCCTTGTCCATGACGCAATCCGGGATTGATCAGAGGACCAGCGTGCCGGCCAGCGTGAACCCGATCCCGGCGAGCGTGGCGTCGGGCGTCGATGGCGCGACCACGCTGAGCACCTGACCGGGCTCCAGCACGGTTTCGCTGGCGGCGATGAAGGTGGCGCTCGTGGCGGCGGCGGCGAAGCGCATGGTGGCGCTGCTCACGCCGTCGACCCGGATGTCGAAATCCGCACTCGCGGTTGCGGCGGCTTCGGCGCTGGCATGGCTTCCGGCAAGATCGATCTTCAGCCGGGTGCGTCGCGCCAACGGCACCCGCGCTATCACCTCGTCCGCTGCCGGTTGCCCGGCCTTGTAGCCGCTGATGTCGGCCGGGGGATCGGCCGCATCCGCGGTCTCGACGACCTCGATGGCCAGCCACGTGCGCTCAAGGCCGCGCAGCTCCCCGGCCGTGCCGACATAGACCGCCAGCTCGAACCAGTCGCCCGCCGATACCGGAAGAACCGCGCTCGACAGGTTGCGCATCTGGTTGGAGTAGCCGCTGTCGCCGCGCACGATGAAGGACCCACCGCCCAGCACGCTGTTGCCGTTCTTGCGTACCTCGACCAGCTGGCTGGTCGGTGAGGTCTGCCACTCGATGTTGCCGACGATCCGGACCTTGGTGGCACCGGCCGGAATGGTCAGACGTGTGGGCTGGCCGGCATCCCAGAATGCGTCGCTGTCGTACTCGGCGCTTTGCCATGGCACGCCGACGTAGACGCCCGTCGTTGCGACGCTGAAATTGGTCGAGCGTCGCAGCAGCGCGCCCCGGAAGGGCAGCAGAGCGCGGTTGAAGATGCCGACACCGGTGGCGCCCCACGCAGCACCATCGAACTGGAGGACGTCGCCGTTGGCGGCGCCGGCGATGGAGACGTCGATGAGATCGCCCAATGCACCAGCGCCACCGCCGACCCCGTAGAGATCGCTGCCATTGCCCTGAACCAGCACCGTCGCGCCCGGAACGATGACGACCTCTGCGCCGGAACCTGCATATTTGGCGCGGACGTCCTGGCCGCCACTCGTCGCGTTTCGGATCGCCAGCCGCCGGTGATTGGCGGGCAGCGTCAGGGTCCGGGATGCCGTCAGCGTACCGGTGAGGATGATCAGGCCGTTCCGGTTGGCCTGGGTGCCAGTCAGCGTCAGGTTGGCGTCGGCCATCGCCAATGACAGTGCTTGGTTCATGGCGTTGTCGAGGGCATCGACCGCGTCGTTGATCGTGACCTCTTTCTGGTTCTGGGCGGCCGCGACATGGGTCACGGCCAGATTGGGGCTGGGCATCAGTTGATCTCCAAAGTGACGGTGCGCGGGAAGCCGCGGCCCGCGACGGCGCTGATCTGGAAGACGGCGACGGTCAGGGACGACGGAACCACACCGAAGTCGGCGAGGATGTCGGCATTGGCGTAAACGACGTTTGGGCTCGTCGCGGCGAGCGTCCGCTTCGCCGCGCCGCCCGGGGCGGAGAGGATGTCGACCTCGTAGGCCTCGGAGGTCTCGCCGAGCGGCACGAGGCCGGTGCCGTCCTTCAACTCGCCACCGATCCGGGTCCGCCGGGCCCAAGAGAGGCTGATGTTGGCCGGACTGCCGGTCAGAGCCGCCTGCACGTTCCAGGGCGCGTAGGGCTTGAGATCTCGGCCGGTATGGCTGGTGACCAATGTTTCCGCATCCTCGAAGATCGTGCCGAAGCCGACCGCCCTCCAAGACCGGGGGAGATCGAGATCGCCGAGCGAGGTGACCATGGTCTCGACATCGTCGGGGTCGAGGAGGACAAACAATTCGCCGGCCTCGTGCCCGTCCACGAAGACATCGGTGCCACGGCGGCCACGCAAAAGCCCGGACAGGGTGTAGGAGCCGTCCGGGTTCAGCGCCACGTCGCGGAACTGGATGATCTCGGGCTCGCCGTTGGCTTTGAGGACAAGGGCCGCGTTGGCGCCGCTGAGCATCGAGTCCTGTGTGACGCTCTCAAGCCGTTCGCCGCCGGTGGTCATGAACACCGTCAGGCTGTTCGTCTCATCGGTCGCGAACGGAGACGTCGGACTGCCGAGCGGGTTCGCCGTGGCGCCCCAAGCCACCTCGCTCAGGGATCGCCCGACCTGTGCCCAAGCCGTTCCGTCGGCGCTGCGGTAGAGAGATGCGCCGGGCCAGCCCGGGCCACCGAAGCCGCCCATGAGGTAATAGATCCTCGACCCCGACCCGCCGGTGTCATCGGTGTCGCGCAGCAGCGGAAGATCCGGCAGGATCAGCCGCGTGGCGGCCTGACTGCCGACGATTTGGACCGGTTTGCCGGAGCCGCCATCGGCAGCCACGTTGGAGACGTAGGTGGCGGCAGCCTCCGAAACCCCTTTCACGGCGAGCGAGAAATCGGCCCCGACGTCGAGACGGGTGATGCGGGTCCGGAAGGTCGAGCCCGAGGCAAAGACCACGTCCACGACATCGGTCGGGTCGAGGCGCAGCCAGTCGGCTGGCAGCTCTGCTTCGTAAGCGCTGCGTTCGATCCAGGCGCTGTAGAGCGTCTTGGCTGCGATCTGCTTGGCCGTCGTCGCATCAAGCGCAAGGGCCAGCTCCACGCTGGACTGGTTGCGCGAATGCATGGTCGGTAGCGGCAGGGAGGTGCGCTTTTCGCTCTGAGTGCCCTGCTGGTAGTCGGCTTGCGCGTCCATGTAGACGACGCTGACCCGTTCTGGCAGTTCGACCTCTTGCGTGCGGCGCTCACGCCAGCTCTCGCCCGTGCGCTCGTCTAGCGGCAGCAGAAGATCCGCATCGATGGTCGCGGCGGGCGGTCGTCCCCGCGTCCGGAACCGCAGGGCGTCGTCGCTCTCTGCCGCGTCGAAGAAATAGGCCTGCGCCAGCGGCTCGACGGCGCCTCGCACGGTGGTCTGCCGGCCGATGACATAGCCGGGAACCGTCGCCCCGAGATCGGCGACGTCTATGTCGGACAGACCAAGGCCGGCACGGGCGCAAAGGTCGGAGACGATGCCGGAGAGCGTCTCTCCACCACCGCCGCCGCGATTGAGGAAGAGCTTCGCCCAGCCCTGGCTGCCGCGGACCAGATGCGTGTCGGTGACGGCATCGTAGACCTGAGCGCCGCCTTCGCTCACCGCACCCGGCCAGATCTCATTGAGAACGAGAGCGCCCGTGGCGGTGTCCAGCTGGATGACGCGCGTGCCCCGCATCAGCGTCCAGCGCTGCCCGCGCAACCGGCTCTGACCGTAGTAAGGCCCTTCGTAGTTGATCTGGATCGGAACGACCGTCTTCCAGACGATGCCGGTGTCGCTGCGCCATTTCAGCGTATAGATCGCGCCGGGTGATCCCCCGTTCGAGATGCGCGCCTGAAAGATGACGCTGTCGTCGGTCGTATCGTAGGTGAGCCCGCCCGCGCTGCCGTAGAAGCCAGTGGCGCCGCTCTCTAGATCCGAGGCTGCGAAGGTGGCAACCTTCTCGAAGGTGACGCCGAGGGATTGACCGATGAGGCTGTCGTACCCTGCCAGTGCCGAGACCCGCAGGCGATAGAGGCCGAGGCTTCCATGGTTCGTGCTCGTCCCGCTGCCGAGGATCCAGCCATCCCCGAAGCCTTCTCCGACCGCACCACCAATGACGCCCCGAACGCGAGGCTCCGTGACGCTCTGCCCGGCGCCCCAGACATAGCCCATGGTGTCGGCGCGGATGAGTCCGACGTCGTCGAAGAGCGATCCGGTGAGAACGAAGTCGACGCGGCCAGAGGGGCCGTAGGCGGAGACCATCCCCATCCACGTGGTGGCGACGAACCGCAGGGTTGAATTGGTCAGGCCGTTGCTGGTGGAGCCGAAGCGGCCGACTTCCTTGATGGCATTCGGTTCGATGCGCAGGATCGGGCGTGAGTTGCTCGATCCGGTCACGACATAGAGGTGACCATCCTCGCCGGAGAACAGCGTGCTCGGGAAGTTGTTCGGCGCGACGCCCGTTATGTCCGTCATCCGCGCCTGGCGGTCTTCTTTCATGGTCCGCAGGCTGAAGCGGCGGATCCCGGCCTCGGCGGCGTTGACGTCGCTGTCCAGGAAGTAGCCGTATCCGCGCCGCCAATCGACGGCCAGGTCGTCGATCTGGTAGGTGCCGAAATATCCGCCTTCGCCCGTCGTGATGAAATCGAGCAGCTGGTAGGGCTGCTGCGCCGCCCGCTGGTAGGTGATCTCAGCCGTGATGTTGGGGATGCGATTGCCGAAATCCGCGAGCGCCAGATCTTCGAAGACGATGGTGGCAAGACCCCGATGGGCGGGCGCGCGGCCCGCGCCGACGTGCGTTTCGATCAGCGGATCGGCCAGCTGATCCTCCGTCCCCGAATGGAACCGGAACTTGAGGTCGGGTTTGGCGACGTCTGGGCTCGCGCCGGTCTTGTCGTAGATGAGTTTGCCGTCCGCCCAGATCCGAAGCACGTCCTCGGCCGGCCCTTCGCCGAAGCTGAGGGCGAAGGACGCGAAGTAGGAATACGTGACCGAGGTCTGGGTGGCTCCGCCGCCGCCCTTGCCGCCCGAGCGGGTCCGGGTGACGTTCTGCTGCTCGCGGATCCCGGACGACCAGATCATGTTTCCGGCCATGCGTAGGGTGCCGTAGCCGATGGCGATCGCTGCGCCATAGGCGGACGAGGAAACGGTCAGGTCGCCAAGGCGCGGTCCCTCGGTAGTGACGTTCTGCCCCTTGGCCGGGAACAAGAGGCTGCCGACCACCGAGCCGACGAGCCAGCCGGCCTGCCAGCCGACGCCGACCGCGGAGCCGAGCGCGGCCCCGCCCACTGCAACGAGAATGGCCATGGGAGGTCAGGATCCGGGAGAGCGAAAGCGAAATGCGAACTTGATCTTGGCCGGCCATTCGCCGGCATAGGATTCCTCGATCACCTGCCTGCGCGTGGCGTGCGCGTGCAGGAGATGCGGCCGTCCGAGCCGTTCCGTCAGAAAGCCGCAATGGCAGGGATAAGCCTGATCAGCGAAGACGAGGACGTCACCGGGCTTCGCTTGTGTGACGGCAATGCCGTCCATGTGCCCGCGAAAGTGCTCGACGAAGCCCTGTCCCTGCGCGCGGCGCCCATAGGCCGTGCTGTCGTGGTCGGCGAGTTCGAGCGCCCGCGCGACAAGGACCACGAGCCCCGCGCAATCAACACCGGCGCGGCTTCGCCCCTGGTGTCGCCAGGGAACACCCAGCCATGTTCGCGCTTCGGCGACAATCGCATCGGCCAGATCCCCGATCGCGGTGGCGGTCGCTGATGGTGGGCGGTCAGCGTGCATCGGGATAGCTCATCATGGCATCCTGGCCCGGCACGTAGGGTTCGCCGCGAAAGTTCAGGACGTTGGCGAAGCGGTCGATGCAGGTGTCGAGCCGCTTGTCGCAGCCGGGATGAACCCGGAAGGCGTCGCCGGATGAGATCGCGTATCCCATCGGCAGGAACAGCTCGATCCGCCCGCTGCCTTGGGTCCAGCCCTTGACCTCGGTGGAACGACCGGCATTGGCGCCGGTCTCCCAGGTCAGCACACCGCCAGCAAACCAGCCATCAACCGCTCGTGGTTCATCGAGCGTGGCATTGAAGACCGCCCGGTCAGTGACTGCCGTCACGATGCCCGACCGGCTCCAGGCGTCCTCGGCCTCGAAAACCGCGCCACCATCGGCGGTTTGCGCGCCGACATTGGTGTCGAAACTCGGTGGCTCGGACGCGGTCGTTCCGGCGGTCACGCACCGATAGACGCGGTTCTCGAAATCCGCGGAAGTCGGTACTGATGCCGTCGTGTCCGTGATCGTCGCCACGACGGCGTCGAAGGCCGCGTTCGACTGGCTGCCGGCCGCGAGCTGGTGGAGGAGCCGGAAGCGGAGAAATCTGGTTCCCACCGGCAGCTGGGCCATCGAGATGCCCCGCTGAACCCAGCTGTCTTCGGGCAGGATCACCTCGAAGCCCGTGTCGAGAAGGGTTGAGAGCAGGTTCGACGAGCCGTCCAGAGCTTCGACGACGACTCGCCCCAAGTCGTCCGGGAACGAATTCGCCCGGCTCACTGCTGCGTCCAGCCGGTAGGCGTCTCCGTCGATCTGCAGTGGATCCAGACCCGATGCGACTAGGTCGATGGATTGGGTCAGCTCCCCCGATGCCGAGCTTCCGCCTTCCAGGTAGAAGCTGCCAGCCGCGGGCGTCAGGCTGCCATTGCCGGCGTCATGCACGTCCCAAGCGCCGGACACCTTCGTCCATCCGGTGGGTGTGAAGCTGGAGCCGTCGCCGGCGCCATCCGCCTCGAAGCTGCCGTTGACGACCGGCAGCGGGAAACTGACCGGCGTGCCGGTCGTGCGCACGCGCACCACGTCACCGAGGATGTACGCCGTCGATCGGGCGATTTCTGGCGGATTGACCGGCACCTTGCAGCGATGATCTCCGAGATCGGCGCGGCATTCCGGGCTGTAGAGTTCGCCGATGCGTTGCTGCAGCGCTTGGGTCATGCCGCGCAGTTCGGTCCGGAAAATGCCTTGCTCGGTCAGCACAACCTCGCCGAACCAGCCGCGGCGCATCCGGAGAGCGCCCATGGCGGGGTTCGCCCAGTTGACCAGGAAGATCCGCACCTCGGCCTGATCGAAGAGACCCGCGCGCAGCTCTTCTTCGGTGATCGACGCGCTGTCGAAGACGCCCTCGACGTCGAGATTGTCGACGCTCAGGCTCGCATCGTTGGCGATGGCCGTGCGCGAATAGCCGGAACTCGCCTTGTAGACGTTGCCCTCGAACGGCAGATCCCGGTCGTGATCGGTGAAGAAGAACTCCTTGCCGTCGATGCGCGAGATGCGCCAGCAGGTGGCGAGCGTCGTCACCGGTCCGGCGAGGTGCGCCGCGAGGGCCGCCGAGGTCGATTTCATGGTCTGATCTCCAGTACCGGGATCTGGCCCCAACTGCCGAGCTGATAGGTTTCGATCGTGAGGTCCATCTGATCGCTGTCGAAGCGGACGGGCACGTCGAACTCGAAGTCCGCCGTCACTTGGACGCCGGATGCGGGGGCGACGGTGAAGGTCACGAGCCCGGTCGCCGTGTTGACGCTCCAGCCAGAGACCGCCTCGGCGCCGTTGCGGTAGATCTTCACCGTTCCGGGAACGGGCTTGGTGATGACCCGGGTCTCGACCTCGCCGCCGCTTGCGTAGGTCTTCACGAGCTGAAACGTCTTGCTCGCGCCGTCGCCTTGCCCGATCAGCTGGGCCAGCGCCTGGTAGTCGGTCCAGTCCTTGAAGCGGAAGCCGTAGGCTCGCCCGCGTCGCGCGCGAAAGAAGGCGATGAGGGCGGCCACCTGATCGCGTTTCTTCAGGCCGTGCGCCACGTTCCATTTGCCCCGTGCGGCGGCCCAGTTCGCGTTGCGCCGCTCGTGTCCCGAAACCGTCGTCACCACGGTGGTCGAGTAGCCGGGACCGCCAGACGCCCCGTAGGAGATGTCCGGCGGGAACTGAACTTCGTGAAAGCCGCTCATCTGTCGATCCGTCAGAGATTACGCCGCGCCCGCTCCATGGCGCGCGCGGCGTCGGCGGCGATCTGCCCTTGGGCGTAGCGAAAGCTGCCAGCGTCAGGGGTGGAGATGTTCATCACCACATTGACCGGTGGACGGGTTTCGCGTGCGGCGCCGATGGCGGCGAGCTGAGCCCGTGACAACACCATCTCGCCGCGCTGCAGGATCGCGGGCACCTCGTCCGCACGAAGCCCCGCGACGCCGCCGTCGTGGAAGCGCGGCGCGCCCGCAAAGGCAAGTGCCGGGACGAGCCGCTGCTGGGCGGGACCCCCGGCGATGCCGCCTTGATGGAAGATGCCGGCGAACAGCCCGCCACTGCCCCCGAACAAGCCGCCGAGCAGTCCGCCGCCGCCTCCGCCGAGTGCATTGGCTAGAGGTCCGAGGATCGCGGAACGAACCGCGATGCGGGTGATATCGGCGAGGATGCTGTCAGCGAGCGCCTTGAAGTCGATCTTGCCGCCGGTCACGAAGCTGGCGATGGCGTCCTCGGCGCTGCGAAAGGCGCTGGAGAGAGCACTTCCGAGCCCCTTGCCCCAGTCCATCGCCTCGCTGGCATAGCGCGACAGCTCCTCGCGAACCGCGGCCCAGCCAGTCGCCGCCTGTGTGGCCGCCGAAGCCGCTGCCTCCCCGGCGGCCCGGCTTGCTTCTGCGGCGCGTGCGGCGGAACCGGCCGAGCCTTCGCCATCTCCTGCGGCATTGCCTCCGGCGCCGCCGATGGCTGCGAAGGCTTCATCGAGACGCTCCGTCGCGCCGGCTGCATTGTCGATCTCGGTGTTCGCGCCAGCCATGGCCTCCCGGAGCGCCGCGATGGACGCGAGGGGCGCGCCTGCCAGCTCTCCCAGCGCCGTCGCCGTCTCTCGCGCACTGTCAGCGGCAGCGCGAGCATCCTCGGCGAAAGCCGAGAGCCCGAAATCCGGCCTCGCGAAGGTATCGGTCTCGAACGCAGCGGCGAAGGCATCGCGCGCTGCATTGCCAGCCCGGCTTGCCGCGCCGGCAAACTCATTCTCGATCCGGCCGAGATCGACGTCCGGCACCAGCTCGATCGCCCGCTTGATGCCGATCGCCGCCAGACCCGCATTGACACCCTCGAGGAGCGAATTGATGCCGTCGACCGCGCCGTTCAGCATCGACTCCAGCCCGGCGATCAGCGCGTTCGCCGCCTGGATCGTCAGATCGCCGATGGCCCGAGGCAGGTTGCTCCAGATGACGACCATCGCATCGAAAGTGCCCTGAAACGTTCCGATGGTGCGATTGCCGAAGGTGACGACGGCCTCGAGCGACGCCTGCAGCGCGTCGGCGATGCTCGCTTGAATGCCGCTCCAGGCGGCGTCGATGCGCGCTTTCAGGACGCCGGCCAGCAATCCGATCCTGTCCCAGACCTCGGCTGCCACGTCGCCAAGAAGGCCGAGCGCGGCGCCGAAGCCGCCGGTCGCCTGCACCAGCCGACCGAACTGGTAGATCAGCTCACCCGCCGCCACGATGAGCGCGCCGATGCCGGTTCGGATCAATGCGCCGCGCAGGAAGACCAGCGCGGTGGCAAGACCGCGAACCGAGGCGGCGGCCACAACCATGCCGGCGACCCATCGTCCGGCGATGAAGGCGGCGAAGGCAGCAGCGATCGAGGCGAGCCGACCGATGTTGTCGAACAGGAGCCTAATGCCCTGACCAAGCGGACCAGTCGAGCGCGAGATTGCCGCCAGGGCGTCGGCGACGGCTTCGAGGGCCGGGGCGGCAGCAACGGCGAGTTGGTTCGACAGCCCGCGCCAGATCAGACCAAGGCGAGAGATCGCATCGTTCGTCCGCTCGATCTGATCGGCGTCCTGCTCGGACACGACCACGCCGAAATCGCGAACGTCCTGCGTCGCCTGCCGGAGGGTCGTCGTGTCGATCCGGGAGATGGCGATGCTGCCTTCCTCGCCGAACAGCTGACCGGCCACCGCCGCGCGCTCAGCTGCAGGCACGAAGTCTTCGATCGCCTGATTGATACGACCGACACGCTCATCTAGCGGCAGGGCAAGCAAGGCCGAGGCCGAGAGCCCGAGCCGTTCGAGCGCCGCGACGGCAGGACCGGTCCCGGCGGCCGCCTGGCTGAGGCGGCGGGTGAGGTCCTTGGTCGCCTGTTCGATGCCGGACATCGAGACGCCGGCCAGTTCGCCGGCGCGTTCCAGAACCTGAATGCTCTCGACTGTGGTCCCGAGCGACTGGGCGAGCTTGGCCTGTGCGTCCACGACCTGAAGGCCGGAGCGGATCATTGCCGCAGCGCCCGCGGCGAAGGCGGTCGCCGCGGCGGCGGCTGCGATCTGCGCGCGCCGATAAAAGGCCGCGACACGGCTGTTCGCGGCGTCCATCTCCCGCGATAGCCGACGGAAGCCTTGCTCGCCCGCATCGCCGATGCCCTGCAGCTCGGCCCTGACTTCACGCCCCCCGACCACGGCGAGGCGAACGGAGACGCGTTTCTCAGCCATCTTGATCAGTCCTGATTTGCGCGTTCAGTCCGCGCACCATCATGCCCTCCACCTCGGGAAGCAGTTCTGCGCAGACGAGGGTGTCCACTCCAAGCGCCTGCGCACAGGCGAGAGCGGCCGTCATGTCGAGGCCGAGGATCGCACCGGGGACGGCGCGCAGCTGCCCTGTGAGCTTTTTGGCGAGATCCCAGACCTGCCAGCCTTCGACCGTCTGCGGACGGTTCAGGACGGCAGGACATTCGCCGCAAATGCCGCGGCAGGACCGGCAATACTGGTCGCCCCCGCTGAAGTGCCATTCGGCGAGGGCGCGGAGCCGTTTTTTTCCGCTTCCAGCAACAGGCCCTTCGACACGTAGCGGAGCTGGAAGGCCTCGAAGATCGGCAGGATGTCCAGCAGCGCGTCGATGCCTTCCGGTGTGACGGGCACAGGATTGCCTTCTGCGTCGCCCACCCCCTCCCATTCCAGCACGACCAGCCGTGCCAGGGCCTTGGCCATGGTGACCGCGATGGTCTCGTTCGACGCGCCTTCGGGCAAGGCAGCTACCGCCGGATCACTGCGGGCGGCGGCCATGAGCGAGGTGGTCAGGGGAGCGACGCGCACGCGCACGTCATGTCCGAGGTCGAGCCAGATCGGCTCGCGCGACAGGTTCAGGCGGATCATGGGAATGGCCTCAGGTGTAGCTTGTGACGTCGTTCAGGAGGTGAGCGCGCAGCATCGTGCCTTCGCTGTCATCGTAAGCGGCGCGCCAGTCGAAGCTCGCCTCGACCCCGCCGGGGCCGGAGACGGCGTATTTGGGCTTGGGCAGGAAGACGCGCGGCAGCTCGAAGCGCAGCGCGTAGCCTTCCGGGAAGGTGAACCCGTATTCGAGCGCCACGGGATCGCCATTGGCGGCCTCGGCCACGAGCGTTGCACCATCGAAGCGTACCGACATCGATCCTTCCGCTGAGGCGAACGTGGGATCGGCCGCCTCGATCTTGCCGTCCTCGCGGATGACTCGGACGCGTTCGAGATTGTTGGAGAAGGTCAGACTGCCGCCCGTGACGCCCGCGAGCGCCGCACCGCCGCGTCGGATGAAGCCGCGCCCCTGGCTGAAGCGGCGGAGCGCGTAGGCCGTCGGATTGGCGTCGACCGTCGCCGAGAACCGTTCCTCGCCTTGGGCCACGAGCTGGAGACGGGCATTTGCCGGTCCCTCCTGACCCATCTCGAAGTTCAGGCTCTCCATCACCGTGCCGAGGTGACGGAAGAACACCGGCGTCGTGAGCTTCGGATGGCCGACCTCGATCGTGTAGCTCGGGATGTCGTCGGCGCCGCTCTCCCAGACATGGGCGTAGCCGCCGCCGGTCAGTGTCCCCGCCGAAGCTGCCGCGGCAGAGGCAGAGATCGTGAAGGCGTTCCCGGTCGGCCCGACGACATCGAATGCGATGACGAGGGTCTGCGTGCTCGTCGGCCGGGAATACGTGCATTTGGCGATTTCGGGATCGCCCGATGCGTTGAGGTCGCTGACCAGCTGATCGACGGTCTGCGTGACCGTTCCCTGGATCTGCGTCTCCTCTGCGCCGGCAGTACCGGAGACGAACGTCCAGACCGTATCGTTCAAGGTGATCGTGTCGCCCGCCGTGGGATTGACGGCGAAGACGATCGAGCCGCTGGCGTTCGTGGGCGTAGTCACCGGGTCTCCGAACAGGCCCGTCAGCCAGAAGCCCGTTCCACGCAGGTCGAGCGGGATGTCCAACTGGCCCTCGTCGGTGATGAGGCCGCGATAAGGATCCTGCGCATTGCGCCCGCGTCCCAGCAGCGGGTCGTCCCCGAGCGGCTGGGCCGAGGAGAGATCGGTCGATTTGAAATCGAGGCTCTGATAGCCGGTGAGCGGCGCGACCCCGTAGCTTGCCTCCCGGCACGCCTTGAGGGTGGCGTCCGCGCCATATGCGCGCGCCTTGGGCATGGATGACTCCCGTCTTGTCCGTGATTGGGTCGTGGTTGGGTCAGGCGGTGAGTGGATCGCTCACCAGGTATTCGATCGTGACGATGATCCGCGCGGTCAGCATCGGCGGCGCTCCTTCGAGAGCGAGCGCGCCTGTCTCCGGGGCTGACGGCGTCAGGTTCTCCGCAAAGCCGCCGAGCGTCTCATCGACACGCAGGGCGGCCCCGATTGCACCCAGCAGCTGATCGAGCGCCGCTTCGCCGCCGCCGCTTGGGTCTCGCGGCACATAGACTTCGAGCTCGACCCGGTGCGCATAGAATTCGGTGCGGGGATTGAGGGTGATGTCGGGTTCGCCGGGCTCGCCATCGCGCAGGATGACGAGACCGACGGCGGGCACCTTCTCGGGCAGCACCTCGTTGCGCCGCACCGGCGCCGCCAACTGCCCCGCGAGAACAACCGAAAGCGCGGCGAGGATCTGTTCACGTCGAGACATCAGCGGCTCCCGTCCCCATCAGAAATCCAGTTGCGCACGACCAGGCTGGGTAGCCGGCTCACCCAGCGCTCGGCGGCGCCGGCCACCTCGAGGCGCTTGGCGAGGGTGACCTGCGGAACCAGGATGAACATGGGCACGGTCACCAGTCCTCGGCCCGTCCGGAGTGCGGAAGCGCTCGCGCGAGAGAAGCCACCACGCTTGCCTGTCCGGGCACGCATCCCGTCGGCCACGAGGAGAGAGGGACCGCGGCGTCGGTAGACGAAGCGCAGCCGTTGCCCGGTCCGTCGCTCCCATCCACCCGGCGTGATCTTCCGGCCGCCATCCCCGTACCGGCCAGCGGCCGCCGTCGGGATCGCGAGGAAGAAGCCGTTCTTCGAGCGAATGGTCGCGCCGTCCTCGTAGATGCGGATGATGCCCGGCGCCTTGGACCAGACGAGACCCGCCGCCCGGATGCTGTCTTCGCCCTTGGGGTAGACTTGTCCGCGCCAGGTGCGCGCCAGTCTCGGACCCAGCCCCGCCGAGGTGACCTGCGTCCGGAGCTCCGTCTTCAGGCCTTCGGTGGCCTGTAAGATCCCGGCCGTGACGGCCTTCTCGGCGGCCTTGATCTCGTCGCTCATCAGCTTGCCGAGGTCGCCGATCGTGCTGACCGAGAACCTCATGCCTCGCGCAGCTCCGCCGTCCAGATCAGTCGCTCCGCGTCCCGGTGCGGTTCCCCCTGGACGACATAGGAGACACCGTCGAACTGGAACCCGTCGCCTTCGGCGAGACTGGGCGCATCGGCGACGCGAATGTCGAGCAGCGTCGTAGCGGCATGCAACCGTGTCTCGCCGAATTCGAAGACACGGTCGGGCCGGCGCAAGACGACCCGGACGGAGACGGCACTGCCGCCCTTTGGCGTGTAGCTCGCGTCCCGCGCCATGTTCGGGTCGGCGAACAGTGACTGGAACGCAGCGGCGATGGCCGACATCAGAAGCTGCCATTCAGGCGAACCCGCCCGATGACGTCACCGGCGCCACCGGCGACGGCTTCGGTCGCAACGCCGATGAGCGTGTTGGCGGTGGCGGTCTTCGTCGCCTCCTTGTTGGTGTTGTCCCAGTAGACCTTGTCGCCCGCGGCCCATGCCTGGGAGGCCACCTTCTTCAGGTCGAAGACGCCGACGAGCGACGCCTCGACGGTCTCGCCGAGGGCCGCGCTGCCCGCGGCCACGCCAAAGATGGAGCCGACGAGCAGGCCGTCGCCGGAAACGACGGCATAGGGCGCGGTCAGGGTGATGGTGTTGCCGGGCTGGACGTAGTTCTTCATGGGCTTGATCCTCTTGGAAAGACGAAGGGCGGCCCGTCAGGACCGTCCATCTCGTTAGGGTTCAGGTGTCAGGTATCAGGGACGGGGCCGGATCAGGCGCCCGGGTTCTTGTAGAGGCCGCGCCAGTCGATGGCCTTGGCGCCGAAGTCGAGGCGGCACTTGATCTCGACCCCGTCGACGTCGAAGCCGTTGCGCGTCTCGATGTAAGCGCCCTGCTGGCCTTCGAGATAGGCGTACTCAATGGTGTCGATCTGGTTCGGGCTGGCGGCCAGATACCAGGCGGTTTCGCTGGCGGCATCGAGCCGGGGCTCGCTGATCGGCGCGAGCGTGCGGATCGACTGTGGCACCACATTGCCGCTCGACGCAGGCACGAGGTTCTGCGCGACCAGCTGCTCGGCCTTCAGCTCCAGAGATGCCGGCACGATCAGAAAGGCGGGGCGGATGTTGAGCACCGTCTTCTTGTCGAGACCCGTCTGCTTGGCCATGGCGGCGCGGGCTGCACCCACGCTGGTGACGTCGAGCGCCGCGCCGGTGCCCGCGAGGTTCTTGTGGGTGGTGTGGAACAGCGCATTGCCATCGGCCATGGCCGGGTTCGAGGTGATGATGCCCCAGACCACGTCCGACTCCAGCTGGGCGATGGAGTTGCCGTACATCGCCGGGATCCGGGTGAAGGCGTCCAGATCGTCGTTGATCAACACCTGCCGGGTGATGGCGACGACCCGGCCGTAGGTCTTTACGCGGTAGCTTTCCTTGCTCTCGCCGAGCGTTCCGCGCTTGAATTCGCCGCTCTCGCCCACTTCCAGGAGCTGCGGCGCCTCGCCGAGCTGCACCCGGTGCATCGCCTTGAAGTCGGTCGCCAGCACCTGACGGCAGAAGAGTGCGAAGGTCCGCGGATAGGCCTCGTAGGCCTGCCGCAGGGTCTTGTTGGTGACCGCCGACAGGATCTCGGGGAAGTCCGAGGTCGAATGCAGGGCGCGCGTCGCCACCTCGTCACGCGAGAGCCCCCGCGTGTTCACCCCGGCATTGCCGAGGCTTTCGCGTGCGAGTTCCAGCAGCGTCATGCCGCGATACTGACGGGCAGCGTCCTCAAGCGGGAACAGCGTCGGGCTGTACCGGTGCAGCAGCGCATTGGCCACGGCATCGCGGCGGGTGATGCGCTCATCCCGGCCACCGAGCGGGACGGAGACTTGGCCGAAGGTCCGCGTCTCCTCCGACTTCGCTGCGACTCGATCGAGGATCAGGCGACGCGCCTCGTCGAGACCGGTGCCGCGCTTGACCAGATCCTCGGCGAAGCCGCGCTCGAGGTTCAGGCGACTAGCCAGATCGTAGATGGTCGAGACACGCTCACGTTCGGCTTCGCGGGCGCGGTTCGCTGCGGCATCGGGATCCGGGGTATCGGGGTTGGCAGTCTTCGGACGCGCGCGGGTCTGCGTGTCGGCCGCGCTCGGGGGCGTGTCGGTCATGGTGGTCTCCTCGGTCGCTGCCGTTTCGCTCGTCGGGTCGGCCACGACCTCTTCAGTCGGGGCCGGGGTCTGGGTCTTCTCCGTCATCGGGGATGCTCCTTGCGGGTTAGGGGGCGCGTCCCGGCGGTGAAGGACGCAGGTTTCAAGAGGGCTCTGGCTGCGGAAGCCCGCGGCGGGGTCGGCCCCGACCGGGACCGCTGAAATCTCGAAGGGGGTCCAGTCCACCGCCCGCCAGAGCTCCCGCCCGCCGTCGGGCTTGGAGATGTCGAAGCGATGGACCTGGTAGCCGATGGAGACCGCGCGGATGTGCCCGGCCTGGATGTCGCGCCAGATCGGCTCGACATCGGCGCGCTCGCTGATGCGGACCTGCGCGATGCCGCGGCCGTTGTCGATCCGCGCCGAGCCGGGCACCACCGAGCCGATGACAGCGTCGAGTGTGTCGATCTCATGCACCTTCAGGAACGGCGCACCCGCGTTCAGCCGGTCGAGGCGCACATGGGCAGGGTCGAGGCTGAGTTCCTCGTCGTAGGGCTCGCCGAAGAAGCTCGCCCGCCGGACGCGCGCGCCCGCCGACCAGATCACCTCGACGGTGCGTGCGTCGGCATCGACGGTGTTCGGCGCAAGCTCCGCCGACCGGCGAAGCGCCGGCAGTTCAATCATCGTGTCCATGAAGTCAGTCCTGTTGGGCGGTGTCCGGCTGCCCCGGGTCGGGTTCCGGATCGGTTGCCGGGTCGCTCGATTGCGCGCTGCCGGTCTTCGTGACGCGGCGGGGGTCGCTGTCGAGCACAAGCCCGAGGGCGTCGATCTTGGCGTTGGTCGCGGCGATCTCCGCCAGCACGGCGTCGGGATTGCGGCCCTGCCGAGCAATCACCTCGGCCAGTGTCATCGTTCCCGAACGGATCGCCAGAAGGTTCGCCATCGCGTCCTTCTGCGGATCGACTGCCTCGAACTTGGGCGGTGACCATTCGACCGGCACGTCCGGCTTCGGGATCTGCCCCGCGGCCCATGCGGCCTCGGTGAACCAGCGCCAGACCGGGGTGCAGAGCATCGGAATGAAGAGCTGCCACTGGACAGCGTCGATCATCCGGCGGAACTCGACGAGCCCCGCCCGGATGGAGGAGTAGTTTACTTGGCTGAGATCGCCGGTGAGTAGCTCGTAGGGCACCCGGAACCCGGCCGAAATCGTATGCAGGCTGGCGCGCTTGTACTCGCCGTAGCCGCCGGTTGCGGCCGGCTGGTTGAAGCGGATGTCCTTGCCGCCGCGGGCATAGGCGATCAGTCCTGGTTCGAACTGCTCGACCCGGTTGCCGTCGGCGTCGACCACCGCCGGAGCGATGCCCTGCTGCGCCTCGTCGTCGCCGAAGACTATGGCGGTGACGCAAGCCTCGGTCTTCTTGCGGACTATCTCGGCCACCTCGTAATCGTCGAGATCACGAAGGGCGCGGATGACCGGCGCGCCCCAGGGAACGCCGCGCGCCTGCGTGCGCTGCTTCTCGTAGACATGGGCGATTTCGCTCGCCGGGACCGGCCGGCTCTGCAGGCCGTTTTGCAGGGCGCCATAGGCGTCGCCCGGATGCTCGGCATGGAGCCAGTAGGCTCTACGCTTGCCGAGCGGATCGAACTCGACCCCCTGCACCAGCCGTCCGGCGCCAAGCGCACCGGATTTGGTGGCGTCGAGGAAGTCGGCCTCCAGCACCTGCAACTGCAGCGGGACGGCAAGGCTGTCTGCGGCGCGGCGCAGGCGACGGCGCACCAGCACTTCGCCGGCCTCGACCATCTCACGGCAGATCAGCGTCTGAAGCCCGTAGAAGTCGAGTTGGCCGTCGGCGTCGCACTCCGCCGTCCAGCGCTCGAACAGCGCGTCGACGCGGCGGTCCAGCGCCTCGTCCCCACTGGCGGCACGCGGCATGATGCCCGCGCCAATGATGTTGTTCACCAGCACCGCCACGGCCTTGGCTGCGTGCGGGTTGTTGCGGACGAGATCGCGCATCCTGTCGCGCAAGAGCGCCCCGGCCACGCCGATCTCGGTATCAGCCGAGGATCCCGGTGCACGCCAGCCCTCCGTGCGGCGTCCTCGCGCGGCGCCTTCGTAGCCGCGCGCGAGCGTCTCGAACGCCTGTCGCGCCAGGACACGCCGCGCGGCGGCCCGAGGGGCGACCGAAGCGATGGCGCGGTCGAACCAATTCGCCGCCATCAGCGATCCCCGCGCGAGAAGCCCGCGAGCCCGGCGACCGGAAGCGGCCGCCCCACACTGGCAATCGCGCGCTCGATGGTGCGGATGCGGGCGAGCAGATCCTCCGCCGAGCCGTAGTCCACGGACTTGCCGTCATAGCTGACGCGGGTCGTGCCACTGGCATAGGCCCGGCGCAGTGCCGAGAGCTCGGCTTCGGTCCAGTCGGTCATCTCAGAACCATCCTTCCCGCCGCCCGATCCAGTCGGAACGGCGCTTGCCTTGGGGTACCTGTCCCGGCCAGTGGATCTGCCCGGCGGGATCGCTGTCGGTAGGGGCCGCCCCGAGCTGGTCTTCGAGGTCGCGCCATTTCTCTTCGGGCCAGCGGTCGGCGCCTGCGATCCAGGCGGCCGCGCGGGCGTAGACCCGGCAATCGAGCGCCTCGTTGCGCTCGCGCAGCTTCTGCCATTCGAGCTTCGCGAAGCCGCGCTTCGTGCGCACCGTGACCAGCTGCTCGGCCACAACCTGTTTCAGCCATTCGCTCTCGACCCATGTCGGCAGGTGGATCGTGCCGGGCGGGAACGCCGCGCCCTCAGCACGTTCCTCGGCCGTCGGGCGCTCCTGTCGCAAGAAGCGGTAGGTTTCGGCCTTGAAGGTCGAGACGGCCACGGTCCAGAGCCGGGCGCCGCGGCGCAGGCGTTTGCCGCCCTCGGTCGCATCGACGAAGGTGGGGCCGGAGACCGGACTGGAGCGATTGAAGCCTTCGAGACCCTTGACTGGTGCGACCTGCGCAAAGCCGACTTTGCGCGACCAGGCGTAGACGGCCGGGGCTTCGTAGCCCGTGTCGATGGCGAGCCGCGCGATCCGAAGGTGCGCTCCGTTTTCATGCGGCCACGACCGGTCGAGGAGTGCCGTCAATTGGTCCCAAGCGTCATGCCGGTCCGGCCCGCCCTCGATCACGACGTGATCGACGAGCCAACTCTCAAGCCCTCGGCCCCAGGCCCAGACATCGACCTCGATGCGGTCCTTCTGGACATCCGCACCCGCCGTCATGAACAGCCCGCCCGCTGGGACCGTGCCTGGCCGCCACGCTTCTCGTCGGTCGTAGAGCCGCTGCCAGTCCGGCGCCTCTCCAGTTTCGACCCATGTCTCGCCGAGGATGGTGTTGCGGAACGCCTTGATCGCCTCGTCGGAGCCTTGAGCCGCCTCCCAGCTGCGCGCGATCCGTGACCAGCTGAGCCAGCCGACAGGCGAATAGAGCGCCGAGAGGTGGTAGCCGACCGTGGTGGGATCAGCAGCGACGGCGGTCGCCCGCCATTCGCCGCCCTCCAGCATCGCCGTCTTGTGGTGTTCCGCGATGGGCTGATCACAGCCCTCGCAGTGATACTCCGCCGTCTCGGGGCAGCCTTTCTGCCAGCGCAACCGGTCGAACTTCATCCACTGCATCGCCCCGCAATGCGGGCACGGGACGAAGTAGCGCCGCTGGTCGGACGCCTCGAACTCGCGCTCGATGCGGCTGAGCCCCCGGATCGTCGGCGTCGAGACCAGGAACACCTTGCGCCGATGGGCGAAGGTCAAAGACCGCGCCTCGGCCAGCGTGACCGGGTCGCCTTCCTCGTCGGCCGAAGCCGGATAGGCATCGACCTCGTCGAGGAAGATGTAGCGCGCCGGGGTCGAGCGCAGCCCGACCGCCGAGTTCGCGCCCGTCATGATCAGGATGCCGCCCGCGAATTCCTTGGACAGCATCGTGTTCCCGGCGTCGCGGGATCTGGCCGGTTTGACCCGCTCCCGGAGCTCGGGGCTCTCGTCTATAAGCGGGTCGATCCGCTGGCGCGAGTTGCGCTTGGCAAGTTCCACGGTCGGCTGGACCGCCAGCATCGGGCCCGGGGCCTGATGGATGGCGAAGCCGATCCAGTTGTTGCCGGCTTCCGTCGCGCCGACCTGCGCAGCCTTCATGAACACGACCCGTTGCGCCGCGTCGCCGGGTGACAGCCGGTCCATGATCTCCCGCATGTAGGGCGTTCGCATCGTGCGGTAGCGCCCCGGTTCGGCCGAAGCGCGGGACGCCAACATCCGGTGCCGGTCCGCCCATTCCGAGACGGTGAGGTCGGGATCCGGTCGGATCCCGTTGCCCCAGGCGCGCAGGATGTCTGCCGCGCCTTCGAAGTCCCTCAGGCCATCTTCGTCACCGGAATTCGGGCCGGACCTCGGCGAGTTCGTCGAGGTGGGCGCGTACATGTTTCTCCAAGGCCTTCTGCATGGTGGCCGCCTCCACGCCGAGTTCGGCCGCCATCAGCGCCGCCGCGCGCGCCGGCCAGTTCACCCAGGCATCGCGCTCCTCGCGTGCCAGCCGGAACACGACCGCAACCGCCCGGGCGCGGTCGACGAGTTCTCCCTTGAGCTTCTGAAGCCGGATGCGCCGCTCCTGGGCCTTCAGCACCTCATTCGCGGTCTTGGCTTGCAGGAAGGTCGTGCCGCTGCCGACGGGCGGCGCGGCAAGCCCTTGTTCCCGCAGAGTGTCGCCAACGGCGGACACGGCCGCGTCGGGTACCGGCTTGAGCTTGGGCGCCGTGGTGCGCCGGGACTTAGACGGGTCCGTCATCGCCGCCCGGTGTGCATCACTCGCCTCTGCGTCGATGCTGCCGTCTTCATGGAGGACCAGCCGTCCCGCCGCCTTCGCCTTCTGGATCGCGCCCCGCGAGAGACCGACGCGCGCGGCGTACTGGCGCTCGCTCAGCCCCTGCATGGCGTTCTCCGATTATTGTTCAGATTCATGTGCTTATCGAGTTGATAAGCGGTTCGGCCGGAGCGAACGTGGCTTTCAAGAGCACGCTGCAACTCGGCATTAGGAGCTACAGAGATGACCCGCCGCGCCACCGACAACTCGAAGGCACTCGACGCCTTCATCGCCGCCAAGCTGGAGATCGACACCATGCTGGAACGCCTCAAGGCGCTCAGCGACGACCATTTCGAAACCGATCCCGACGAGATCAACTGGGGCCATGTCGGCACCCTGAGCCACTACCGCGACAAGCTGCGCGAGATTACCGACATGGCGTTCCGCGAGGGCGAGCACGCCGGGTGAAATCCTGCCCTGAACTGAACTCCGGCCGCGCCGCGCCGCGCGGCTTGGGGTCGTAGAAGGACCGCGACGGTCGCGGTTCAATCCAAGGAGACGACCCCATGACCAAGCTCACCGACACGCAAGCCGTAATTCTCAGCGCCGCCGCTCAACGCGACAGCCACAATGTCCTGCCGCTTCCCTGTTCCCTGCGCGGAGGCGCCGCCACCAAGGTGGTGGAGACGATGATCGCCAAAGGTTTCATCGAAGAAGTCGATGCCGACCTCCGCAAGGGCGAGCTTGTCTGGCGCGAGACCGGGGACGGTCACGGTACCACGCTGGTGGCGACCGACGCAGGCCTCGCCGCCATCGGCATCGAGCCCGAGGGCACTAGCACCGCGCCTGCGAGCGCGCCAGACACCCCCGCCGAGCAGCAGGCCGCGCCCACGACGCGAACACCGCGCGAAGGCACCAAGCAGGCCACGCTGATCGCCATGCTTCGCGCGCCGGGAGGTGCGACCATCGCCGAGATCGTCGCGGCAACTGACTGGCAGCCGCACACGGTGCGCGGCGCGATGGCGGGCGCTCTCAAGAAAAAGCTCGGTCTTGAAGTGACCTCCGAGAAGATCGATGGCCGCGGGCGGGTGTACAGTCTGCCCCCAATCTGAAGACGAAGCGTTTTCCAATCTCGATGCCGCCGCCCGATCCGGGCGGCGGTTTTCATTTGGCATGGCGCAACCGGATCTCCTCGAACAGCCGCCGCAGCGCGTAGGAACGTCCAATGCTGACCACCGTGAAAATCGCACCCATCATGAGATTCTGCGCCAGTGTGGTGTGCAGCCCGAAGATCGGGAAGATCAGGATCTGGGTCACCACCGCCACGCCGTAGCCAACGGCGACGTTGGCAAGGGACTCCACGAGTGACATTGCACGGCTCTGCTTCATGCTGCATCCGTTTCGGCTGGAGCAGGGCTGAGCCGCTCGGCCTTCACCTCGGCGAAGGTTCGACCGTCGCCGTCGAAGATCGCATTGCGCCCAGTCTCCGCCTGCCAGCGCTCCACGGCGACATCGACATAGGCCGGGCTGATTTCCATCGCGAAGACGCGGCGCCCGTTGGCTTCGCCCGCCATGATCTGCGAGCCGGAGCCGGAGAACGGCTCGTAGCAGAGGCCGCCACGCGCCACGTGTTGGCGCATCGGGATCCCGAACGCGTCGAGCGGTTTCGGCGTCGGGTGGTCGGGGCGCTCATCTTTCGCGAAGCTGGGCATCTCCCAGGTCGAGGGCAGTGTCTCATCCGAGACCTTCGGCGGGCGGTTCGGACGGCGCCAGCCCATGAAACAGGGCTCGTGCTTCCAGAGGTAGTGGGACCGGGTCAGAACCCCGCGGTCCTTCACCCAGATGATCTGCTGATGGACGAAGGCCCCGGCCTTCTCCCAGCATGCTTCAAGCATCGCCTGGCGGCGGGAGGCATGCCAGCAGTACCAGGCGGCGTCCTCGGTGATCGCTTCGGCCACGGCCGCGGCGATGAAGCCGTCGTAAAGCTCCGCGCCCTGCGAGCTGTCGTCCCAGGTGACGCCGTAGGATTGGCTCCAGTCCTTGTTCCGCGTCGGGTGGTTGGAGCCGTCGTAGTCGACCAGATAGGGCGGGTCGGTGGCGAACAGGACCGCGCGCTCGCCGTTCATCAGACGGCGTACATCCTGATGGTTCGTGCTGTCGCCGCAGAGCAGCCGGTGATCGCCGAGGATCCATAGATCGCCCTTGCGCGAGGCCGGATTGCGCGGCGGCTCGGGGATGGTCACGGGCGGAACCGAGCCGCCAGCCCCGCCGTCTTCATCGTCTCCGTCCGGATCGAGCGCGAGGAGCTTGTCGAGTTCGCCGTCGGAGAATCCGACCAGCGACAGATCGAAGTCCTCGGCCAGCAGTCCCTGCAGCTCGGCGGACAGCAACGCCTCGTCCCAGCTTCCGAGTTCTGTCAGCTTGTTGTCCGCGATGCGGTAGGCCCGGCGCTGCGCCTCGGTCAGATGACCGAGCACGATCACCGGTGCCTCCTTCAGCCCGAGCTGCGTGGCAGCCAGAACGCGGCCGTGGCCCGCGATCAGCTCCCCGTCCTCGGCCACGAGGCAGGGCACGGTCCAGCCGAACTCGGCCATGCTGGCGGCGATCTTGGCGACCTGGTCCGCACCGTGCGCCTTCGCATTGTTGGCGTAGGGCTGGAGGCGCGAAAGCGGCCAGGTCTCGATCCGCTCGGGGGCAAAGCTCAGCGTCATGGGTCGGATGGGTCCGTGGATCGGAGTGGACACCTGTGATCCTGGACTCCGGAGGCCGCGCTGGACTCCGTGCGGGGTCCAGCGGGCGCGACGGGCGTCCGGCCATCAGGCGCGTGTTCGTTGGTGGTTTCTCGGGATCTGCATGGATCCGGATGCCGGGTGGCTTCCCAAAAATCCGGCCCTGTCGCTGGCGATCCATCGCGCCTCGCCCGCCAGCATACGATTTCCGCCAGGAAGGACCCGTGAACTCGTCTGGAAGCGGAACCAAGGCCGCGACGCGCGCGCCTCTCCCGAGGATAGTCAAAAACCTAGCCCGATCCGCAGTTTATGTCCGTTCGAAAACTGTCCGGCGGACACCTTCCTCGCCATCGCTCAGCGCTGCGCCACCCCAGCCAGCTCGATTACTTTGCGCTTCGAATAGCTGCGGTTGAGCCGCCGACCGTTAAGCCGGAATGCGATCACGCAGAGCGCATAGAGCCAGTGCTCGTGCGCCGCCGACCGCTGCAATCCCACGGTCCAGCAAATGGTTTTCCAGCGCTCGCCGTAGGCGCGCAGCCAGACGATCTTGCCGTCGATCGGATCGAGCCCCACCGTCCAGCTGAGCGTCTCCTCCATCCGGCTGATCGCGGCGGGTGACGGGATGACGCGCATCGGCTTCGGCTCCTGTCCGACCTTGTCGGCGAAGCTATGGATGACCTCCGGCCAGACGCTGAAATATCCCTGCCGCCGGGGTTCGGGCAGGCGCTTGAGCACGTAGGCCGCTTCCGCGAGACGTTCCTCGACGAGGCTCGGTGTCCACTGGGTCATCGACGCGCCTCCTTCGCCTGATCGCGGTCGCCATAGAGCGTCTCGCCGAGTTGCCGGACGAGCTCACGCTCGGGCCAGGTCAGCCGGTCGTCATCGAGAGAGACCGCGAGGACGCGCTGCTCGCGCCAGCCATCGCGCTTGACTTCATCGGGGGTGCGGCGCTGGCCGCCATATCCGCGTGGCGTCCACCTCACAGCACACCTCCCCGGGTCTCCATCGCCCAGAGCAGGATCGCGATCGCGTCGGCCTCGTTGTCGTCGGCGGGTTGGAACCCGCGCTGGCGCATCGCGGCGAGCACGGCATCCTTGCCGGCGTTGCCCTTGCCCGTGGCGAAGCGTTTGATGGTGCCGACAGGAACGCCCTGATAGGCGACGCCCTCACGCTCGCACCAAGCGGTCAACGTCGCCAGGAAACCGCCGTAGAGGTGGGCGGCGTCAGTGCCGATATGGCGCCGGACCTCCTCGAAATAGATCGCGGCCAATCCACCGCTGTCGTCGGCCAGTTGTTCGAGCCAGTGCTGGAAGCGCAGGTAGCGCATGCCGCCGCCATCGTAGCGGCCGGAGCGGAAGCTGGCGGTTCCGCTGTGCACGATCCCGCCCGCCAGGCTCGCCCAGCCCGTGGTGGTGCCGAGATCCAGGGCGAGAATGGCGCCGCCCGCGGATGTCGAGATGACCGGGGCCGGATGGGGCGCGCTCTTTGGGAGGGGTGACGGGCACTGGCTCATGGTGGTGGGTCCTTCTCGTCTGATGTCGGTGAGGGGATGGACGGCACGGCGACCGCGCGCGCGAAGCCCCTGGGGGTGGGAGTGGGAGAACCCGCTCGGCGCGGTTCTCCCCCACCCCCGAAGGGGGTGGCTTTCACCCCCACAACTTCGAGAGCGCATCAACGCATTGAATCTTTTGGAGAAATCGAAGTTGGGACGGCCCATGGCGTGGGTCGCGTTCCCAACTTGAATCTGCGAAAGGCCGCGCAGCGGAGCGCGCGGGAGCCAAGGTAGTTGGGACGAGATTTCCCAACTTGAATCTGCGCGGGATGGCTGGGCGGAGCGCGGCGGCGCGAAAAGCAACGAAAGTAGTTGGGAAGCTGGCCGCCCAGCTCGCCGCAACTTGCCACAACTTGATCCTGCGTAAGTCCGCGTAGTCGTGTTGAGCTGGCGCATCACGAGGTCTCCTCCGGCTGATAGACCCAGACCAGGGGGTTCTCGACCGGCAGCGCCGCGCCGCTCTGCGGGCATTTGTAGGTGCTGGGAAGGACCGGGATCCGGACGGGCACGACCTCGCCGGTGTCGGGGTCTGCGGTCTCTTCACCGGTCGGGAACGTCATGCCCTCGACGCAGAGATAGCCGAACTTGGAGCGCGAGGTTGGCAGACCGAACGGCGCGCCATCGCGAACGAACTTGATGAAACCCTTTGTGGCCAGCACGCTGATCCGTTCACGGATCGTGTCCTTGCCGCCGAGCCCGGCCTGGTTCTCGAAGCTCTCGGCGAATTGCAGCGCGGTGTAGAGCCGGCCAGCCTCGGCCTCATCGAAGAGCAATTGAAGGATCACGTCGTGTTTGCGTGCGCGCTCGGCGTCGAGCTTCTCGCCGAACTCGCGACGCACGAGCCTTGTCTCCGAGCGGTCGACCGCGACCCAGCGTCCGCCCGCCTTGTCGACGATCATCGGCTCGATGCCGGGGCCGTTGCGGAGTTCGAAATGCAGCATCCGCTCCGGTCGGTCCTCGTCGGGCCGGTGCATGATAACGCCGGAGGTGTAGAAGCTGCGGAGGCTGCCTGCGCCCGAGAGCGCCATGAACGGGTCCTCGACGAGCTGCTTCTTGGTGATCTTGCGGGTGTGGTGGCAGAGGATCAGGCCGGCATCCGGGGCTACGGCGTCCCGCAGCGCTTCGACCCGCTCCTGCAGGAAGAAGAGCATTGCGGTGTTGTCGTTCTCCCCGCCGCCGTCCGGGCCGCCATCGAAGAGATTGCGGATCGGGTCGATGCAGAGGATGTCGGGCGCGCCATGGCCGTAGTGGGCGCGAACGGCGGCGATGGTCAGGCCCGCGCCGCCGGCGTCGAGCAGCATGCGGACCTTCGGCGTAGCGACGAGATTATCGCGCGCCGCGGCCAGGAGCGCCGGCTCGATCCGGATGGCCTGGAGGCGCTCCCGGAGGTAATGGTACTGGATCTCCGCCTGCAGATAGAAGATCCGCAAGGGCCGACTCGGCGCAAAGCCGAGGAAGGGCACGCCCGCCGCCATGTGGACAAGCAGACTGATCAGGAAGTCGCTCTTGCCGACCTTGGGCGCGCCGCCGAGCACCAGCATCCCGCCGGGCGTCAGCAATCGCGGCGCGATGATGTCGTCGGGCATCGGGCTCACGTCGTCGAGCAGCGCGCCGAGCGTGAAGAGCGGCAGCGCGGACATCGGCGGCACGGCGATCCGTTCGAGGGCCGGCCCATGGCGCTCTTCATGCAGCCGCCAGAGGCGCTGTGCTTCCGAGGCGAGACGTTCGAGCGGCCAGCTGGGACGGAGCTGGGCGGCGTTGTACTGGCAGATCGCCTCCCAAGCGTCGTCGCGGCTCATGCGGCCCTCATGCGCCATGCGGACGTAGTGGCCGATGGCGGCGCTCGCCCCCTGGAAGCGGGTCCAATCGTCTGATCCGCCTTCGCGGACCGGCGTCGTCAGGACATCGGTGATCGACGGTTTGTCCGTAGAGGGGCCTGGCTCGGATCCGACCCCGGCAAGCGGCGGCATGTCGGCGACTAGCTCGGCGAAGTCGCGCAGATGGACCTCGACCCGCGGGCTGTGGCGGCGGATGTTGACCAGGCGCTTGAACCCGCCCTTGTGATAGACCGAACCAGCCAGGCGGATCGGCTGGTGGGCCGATCGGAAATGCGTGTCGCCGCCGACCTTGACCGCGATGTCGCCGCGCAGCCGACAGAGAAGCGCGATATCCTCGCCCTCGGCCGGTTCGCTCAAGCGCCACCAGACATGCAGCTTGTCGAGACCGTCCGGCGTCCGGCCGCCACTTTCGACGAGCAGTGTCGGTTCGCCGAGATGCCGGATAAGGTGGTCGAGCTTGGCGGCGATGTCGCCCGCATCTAGATCAACGAGAACCGTCTGCATCTGCAGGACGTCGGCGGCCTTGGCCTTGCCGGTCTCGGCGACCGTCCCTGGCACCACATAGAAGGCCGCCCCTTCGCGTGCTGCCCACCCGGCGAAGGAAACCGCCTTCTCCAGCATACTGTCGTCGATCTCGATCCAGGCGTTGTGGGGTCGGCCGTCGATGCCTTGACCCTTGTCCACGAACCCGCGCAGCGGCACCCAGCCCTCGCAGTAACCGAAGACCACATCGAGAAAGACGGCGATCTGCTCGTGATCCGGCTCTATGTCGAACGGATCGGCCTGCGGCGCGGCGTCGTTGAAGTCGCGCCAGGCATCGAGGGAGACGACATTGTTCTCGCTCATGCCGGCAGCCCCCAGCAGCGTTCCGCCCACGGGCACATCCGGCACTCGTGGAAGTCACGCGTCGTGGCGATGCGCGGCAGCAGATCCCCTGCATCCGTCGCCTGAAGGATCCGCACGGCGCGATCGCTCATGCGTTGGGCGAGCCCCGCATCGAACGGCACGAGTTCGTGGTGCAGTTCGGCGGTGTCCTTGTTGATGGCGGTGAAGAGCGCGGGATTGTCGGAGATGCCGGGGACCTGCGCTTCCATATAGGCTTGGTAGAGGGCGATCTGGGACGCGTAGACGGGCTTCGCCACGACCACGCCCTTGGCCACGGTCTCGCGCCAGTTCCTGGCGTTCATCGTCTTGCATTCCCAGAGCGCGGGAACGCCGATGCCCAGCAGCTGGGGTGCGGCGGCGATGATCCCGTCGACATGACCACGGATGCGGCCACCAGCGACCGAGAAGCCGAATTGCTCGCCGTCCGGACGGTTGCCCTTGCGGGTATAGAGATCGAACCCGGCACCGCGCAGCCAGCGGATGGCAAGATCTTCGAGCGCGTGTCCGATCTCGAAGATCCGCAGCGTCTGGCCGGAGAACTCCTGGCCCTCATCCTTCGGCGCACCCGCGAACTCGAATTGCAGAGCGCGCTCACAGCCGTGTCCAAGGCGGGAGCCGCCTAGGTAGGTCCTGGGCGCAACCGCCGCGCGTTCAGCGGCGATCGCCTCGTCGATCACCGCATTGATGCGTTCGGCGCAGGTGGGGCGGTGGTTGTAGTCGAGCATCAGAACGGCACCTCCGCGTCGGCGTCGGCAGCCATGGCGTGCATGGCGTCCTGGAAGCCGCCGACGGCGACCTTGATGAGCGTGAGCACCTGCGCCTCCGTGAGGTCGGAGAAGCGCGCCTGCCAGCCGATCTCCTCCATGATCTCGGCGACCGGCTTCATGGCGGTGCGGATCGCCGCCTTCTCCTGTTCGGTGAGATCAACCATGGCCCAGCGCTCCCGCGCCAAGCGCGTCCAGAAGCCTTGGCAGGCCATCGAGCAGAACCAGACCGAGGGGCGCGGTTGCTTCGACCGCACCGGGTCGAACCAGCCAAAGCCACGGGTGGGTCGCCGGCAGACAGCACAGAGCGTTCCACGCGGATGCCAGAGCCGCCGCCGGTCCTCGGCCGTGGTGGGGGGAGGACAGGCCATGGCTCATGCCGCCCTCCCGATGGCTGCTTCGGGCGCGGCATCGGCCGCGCTGAAGACGAGGGAGCGGATGGCGTCGCGGTTGAAGCGAAAGGCCAGCAGCGCTGATGCCTGATAGCGGGTGAGCCCGAAATCCTGCCGGTACTCCGGCGGCAGGAAAGCAAGCTGCCGGTCGGTGGGCGGCTGGTTCAACCAGCGGCGCGTCTTGTGGGCGCTCTCGTCGCTCTCATGCTCGTTGAGCCAATCGTCGGCCGCCGCGAGGCAAACGGTGCGTTCGCCCACGGCCAACAGATGAGGGCGCTGCTTCTGGAGGCCTCCGATGCCGTACCACCGGCCGTTCAGGAAGAAGACACCGCCCCAGGCATTGAAGCCGTTGGCGATGAGCGCGGCATCGTCGCCGAAGAGATCGCACCAACGGAAACTCGACCGCTTCAGCAGGTCGATCTCGGACATCACGAAGTCGCCGAGCGGCGCTGCTTCGCCGCCTTCGGGACGCTCCCAGACATGACCGCACAGCGGGCATTCGATAGTGGCGAGCGGCACGATGGCGCCGCAGTCCGGGCAATCCTTAGTGGGCGCTTCGCCGGAGGGCTCACGACCGTCCAGGTCGACGTCCTGCTCCAGCGAACCGTGCAGCAGGGTCGAGGTGCCGAAATCGAGCACGATGCAGTCGGTCTTGATGATGCCGGGATGCTCCTCGGGCGAGACCGTGCGCAGGCCGCGACCGACCATCTGGATCATGGTCGACTTGTAGGAACTCGGCCGCAGCAGCAGGACGCAGCTCGTCGGCGGGTGATCCCACCCCTCGGTCAGCACCGCGACATTGACGACGACCCGCAGATCACCTGCGGCATAGGCGGCGAGCGTCGTCTTGCGGTCGGTATCCGCCATGTCGCCGTGGATTAGCCCGGCGGCGACACCGGCCGCGTTGAAGGCGGTGGTCACGTTGCGCGCGTGGTCCACGGTCGAGCAGAACACCACCGTCTGGCGCTCGCCTGCCTTTTCCCGCCAGTGGCGGATGACGGCGTCCGTGACCGGCGACCGGTTCATGATCGCGTCGACCTCGGCCATGTCGAAATCGTCGGCCGTGCGGCGCACCTTGGTGAGCTGGTCCTGGACGCCGACATCGATCACGAAGGTGCGCGGCGGCACGAGATGGCCGGACGCGATCAGCTCACCGATCCGGATCTGATCGGCGACGTTGGAGAACACCGGGCGCAGACCGCGCTTGTCGCCCCGATTGGGCGTCGCCGTGACGCCGTAGACCCGGCACTCGGGATTGCGCTGCAGCGCAGCGTCGATGATGCGGCGATAGCTGTCGGCCGCCGCGTGGTGCGCCTCGTCGATCACCAGGAGGTCGAGCGCGGGCAGCTGGCCGAGATTACAGGCGCGCGCCAGTGTCGGCACCATGGCGAAGGTGACCTGGCCAGCCCAGGACTTGTCCTTCGCGTCGACGACCGAGGTCGCGATCCGGGGATTCACCCGGCCGAACTTGCTGCGGTTCTGAGCGGTCAGCTCGTCGCGGTGGGCGAGCACGCAGGCCTTTGCGCCCGTGCTCTTCGGGGTTTCGCCGACCATGCGACCGACGACTCCCGAGAGCATGATCGTCTTGCCGGCTCCGGTCGGGGCGACGCCGAGGGTGTTTCCGTGTTCGTCGAGCGCGCGGACGCTGCGCTCGACGAACTGCTTCTGGCGGGGACGCAGCAGCATGGCCGCCTCACTGCGCCCAGGACGGGCGCGTGCCCGGCTGCGGCATGGAGGGCTGGGAAGGCTGAGCCTGCGGCTGCGGTGCCGCACCGGGCACGCCCATGAGGGCGGCATAATCCTTGTGATCCGGCGTCACCGCCGCGCGGATCTCGTTCTTCTCCTCGCCGTTGGTGTCGGTGCCGATGTCGATCCGCGCCACGAACTCGAGCCCGTCGAGATCGGCAAAGCCGCTGATGCGACGCGCGGCCTGGGCCTGGGCGGACGTGTCCTTGTCCGCAATGCCGCGCGCGGAGTTGAGCATGCCGCGGATCAGGCTGCGGCCCATGTTCGCCCAGTCCGGCCCCTTGGGGCTGTACAGCCCGATCAGGGTGAAGATCTTGCGCCGTGCGTAGGGCCCTTCGAGAACCGTGAACTCGCCCGAGAGATAGACCGAGCCGGTGGTCCCCCGCGTAGCGTATCCGCCGGTCCAGCCCTGCGCCGGATCGTCGAAACCGCCCGGACGGATCGTCAGGCGCACCTTGGCCAGCGTGCCCTTGGGGATGATGTTGCTGTTCTGCTTGGCGTCGTTGAAATCGTTCCAGGATCCAGTCATGGCTGGGGTCTCCTCGTTCAGGCGTTTTCGGAATGGGTGGGGGCGTCGGAGGTCGGCGCCGTCGCGGCCGGGGGCGGGCTGCGATAGGCCAGCCGCTCGGAGGCGGGCTTCAAGGGGCCGCGGATCTTGGCCATCAGGCGGCCGAGATGCGGCTCCTCGATCAGGTCGAGACGGCCGGATCGATCCTTCGCCGGGAAGTTCCAGGGGTTGATCGTCTGGCAGACGAAGGCACGGTACGGCGCGCCGGACTCGTCCTTGATCTCCGCCATCGTCAGGACTTCATCGACGATGCCCGGCAGCTCGAGGCCGGTCTTCGAGCCGTCGATCTGCGGCTGGAAGATGCGCCGATTGAAGTCGTCGAGCTTCTCGTCGAGGATCCCGACGAACCAGACGTTCTTCGCCCGCGTGTGCTGGAGATGCGTGAGCCACGCGATCATCTCGCGGCCGTGCAGGCCGTAGGCGCCGCGCACATCGGGCTTGCCGGTCTTCTCCGAGAACGCCTCGGGCTGCCCCTTGCACCATTGGAAGCAGAGCCGGCCGGCGACGGTGATCGAGTCGATGAAGACCGTGTGGTAGCGGTCGAGCGAAGCCGGATCGCCGAAGCGCTCGCACACCGCCGCGAAGTGGGCCTCGCTGTAGACCTGGTCGTCCCGCAGCGCCGGATTGGGGCCGCCGATGAAGACCGCGAAGTCGCGGCATTCGGCCCATGTGCGCGGGCGGACGCTGTCGCCGGACCATCCCTCGATGGCGAGGTCGCCCGCCTCCAGATCGATGAACAGCGTGGTGGCGGAGTCGAGCGTCCAGAGAAGCGAGGTCTTGCCGATCCCGGACTTGCCGAAGATCGTGCCCTTGATGCCGCGCGGCTCGGCGAGCCGCTGATCGGCGGAGATGATCGGAAGGGCCATCACTTGCCTCCCTTCGCCGCGATCAAGGCGTCGACCGCGATGTCCGCTCCCAGCGCGCCGGCCTTGCGGGCCTCGTCGTGGAGGGTGCGCACCGCGTCGATCTCGCGGTAGAGAGCCGATGCCTGCTCGTTCAGCCCGATGAGGGCGAAGGCCAGGTCGTCGATCGAGGCCGCCCCGACCGGCTTGACGGTCTCGTCGCGACGCTCGCCAAGGGCCGGCACCCGGATGGTCTCGGGCAGCTTGTCCAGCCCGAAATGTTGCTCGCGGAGCATCGCGAGCTTCTTTGTGATGCTCATGACGTCACCTCGGTGTTCAGGGACAGACGGAAGCTGGGCTTGCCGGTGCGGACGGTGCGCGCGTCCTCGAAGGCGGAGCGGATGTGGCTCGGCCAGGCCGCGAATTTGCGCTCGGGCACCTTGATCGCGACATCGACGTATTCGGTGGGGTCGTCGCCCTCGGCCCGGATGCGTTCGACGAGAGCGGCGAGCTTGTCCTGGTCCCAGTCGACGCGCTTCGGCAGGTCGGCGATCACGGTGACCGCACCGTCATCGAAGCGGATGGTCCCGGTGTCCTTGCCGGCCGCTTGGCGCGTTGCGTGGGCACGATCGCCGTACTTGAGCGCGACGGCCCCATCGAGCCAGTCGCAGACGGTCTTGGCGCGGCGCAGGGCGTCGGCGGCCTCGTCCTGCAGGAGGGCGAGCTGCTCGGCGGGCAGAGCGGCGATGTCGCCGACGGCCATGCGCCGGAGCTCATCGAGGGAGATGCGGTTGGAGATCGTCATCACCACCCCCTCATGCTGCAGGCTTGCTGGGGTGGTCGGCGGTGCTCGCCCGGATCTGGTCGCGCTCGTACTCCTCGACGTCTTCGAGGCGATACACGACGCGACCGCCGAGCTTGACGAAGCGCGGGCCTTCGCCCGTCCAGCGCCACCGCTCAAGCGTTCGGTGGCTGATGTTCCAGCGAGCGGCGAGCTCGATCTGGTTCAAATGCCTGAGTGACATGGGTGTAACTCCGTTGATGTGCCTTCCGCTTCATCCAGCCGCTTTGGAGCGCCTGGATATGCGAGCATTTTCAACGTGTTACGGGCGATGATATATAATCAGGCCTCGTCTTTCTTGTGACGTCGGCGCACGAAAAAGCCCCGGAATCCGGGGCTTTCAGCGGGCGAGTTGTGACGTCGGGTAGATCGGGCCGTGACGTAATCGGCTCAAGCTTGTGATGTGACTGCGGTATCGACCCGGATGTCCCCGACCGAGACCTCCCGCCATTCGGGGTTCAGGCGATAGCCAGCGCGCTCCTTCGTTTGGACAAACGAATCTTGGTCCAGTGGGATGCCGAGCGTCACGGTCAGCGGTTCGATGGCCTTTCGCAATCGCCCAAGTTGCTGACGCATCGACTGGTCGCTGACGCCAAGTCGGTCCGCCAAGTCGGTGGCGGGTAAGAAGGGGACGTCTGCTCTTTGCCTCTTGGCTTCCCGAAAGTTCTCGATCAGCGCTTCGATCACGCGGAAATTCGCACCTTCAAGGTAATGGCTTCCCTGAAACAGAACGCGCTTGGCGTCCTGGTCGAAAGCGAATTCGAGGACAGGGGCGCCAAGGCGATCCATGAATGCCTTGGCCTGTACGTCGTAATCGGAAGGCGGCGGCGCTTCGATGTGGCCCCGGCTGAAACAGGTTGCCAGCAACGAGCCGGACGGCAACTCGCTCCGGTACAACGGACCTATATGCTCGGAAACCGCTGTGGTGATGACCTCCTCGACCGATTTCGCATGACGCTGAAAGAGGTCGTAGACGTGGTCGCCCGCGTCTTGGGTGGACAGGCCGGCGAAACGGTCGAGCGCCGATACCACCTCGGGGAAGTCCACGAGAAACCGCTCCTTGGGGGTTGCCGCAACCCTTTGGAAGAACGAAACGTAGCTCAGGGCCATGCGCAGATCGTCATCGGCACTGCGATCGGCGAGGAGAAGGTCACGCATGTAGTTCTCGGCCGGCTCGTGGTCTCCCATGCCTGCAGCGAGCACGGCGAAGCGCCGGTCTATGCACTGCGAACAGACGCCACAATGTTTCTGCTTTTCGGTCCATTTTCGTGGACGGGTGCAACTGACAGTCTCGCCGAGCATGTCGGCCATGCCCGCTTCTTTGATTTTCTGAGTCACCTCCTTCTTGGTCAGCCACTGCAGCGGTGTTTGGATCTCGATCTGGCGGTCCAAGAGCAGTGAGAACAATGCCTCCAATCCGCGCAGCACCTTCGGGTGCGTAGTGCGCGTAGCACGGCCGCCGACGACATCGCCCGCCAATGGTGGATTGATGCTGACGACGCCGTTCTCATAGAAGCTGAACTTGTCCTTTCCGGACATCCTCGCGACCACGAGCCCAAGGCAGGCAAAAAGGAAGGACCGCGTTCGCTGTGTGAATTCCCGAGCCCGCTCATTTTCATTACTGACCCAAACCGGAATGTAGGAAACCCGTCGATCTAAACCCCGCTGCCTCAGACCTTGAATCAGGTTCTCCTGGACCGCGCGGACCTTGGTGGAAGAGTAATGCCCGACAAGCGTGACCGATTTCCCGAGGGTAACAATGTCGTTGACCGCCCCTGCGAACGAATCCACGCCCCCGGAGAACAAGGCGACCTCGTCATGCTCCGCTGACGCATCAAGGAGCTCTGGAAAGTACAGCTCCCGTGGCTGGACTGGAGCCTCGGCTATTCGAAAATCAAACTCGTAGCTGTCGTCCGACAAGAAGCCGAGAGTGTCAGCCAAAATTTCCTGTACGTCAGGATCCTGCCATGCTTCTAACTGGCGCACGGGGATAGAGAGGCGAAGGCTGCGCCGCCAACTCTCGCCGAAGTTCGTCAGTTTGTCAGAGCCCCGAACAAGCCGCTGATCTGCGCAGTAGACGTAAGCTGCCACTTCGAGCAGGTCGATCAACAAGTCTGGGACGTTTCCAAGCATCGTCCGGCTGATATAGTCGATGCGCAGATTGACGTTCTTGGCTGCGCCTTGGACATCCATAGCGATCGCGTCTGCCGCCGAGGGTTGAGAAGCACCGCATTCGATCAAGTACCGTTTCACGGTGCCCCCTTTCTGATGTCGAGTTCGATCCGCATTTTCTCAGCTGCATGGGCGGAGAATCGACGAACGTCGTCTCGCGATATCTGTTTGCCATCTCTGTAGTGGTTCTTGCCCAACCAATCTTTGGCGAAAGCGCGCATGATGAGGGCCGACTCGTCACAGTGGCGTCGGATGGAATCATTGAATGCACGGAGATCGTGAACAGATCGCGCGACCCTGCCGGAACCCACCATGTTGTGGATGTTTCGATCCACATAGTAGTGGATCACGCGTTCGACGAAGTTTGCATAAAAACGATGAGCAAGAGCCGCAAATTGCTCCGTTCCCTTGAGAGCTGCGACCGACGCCTGCACATCGGTTGCTGTTGGAGCCCATAGGGTCGGCAACGCGCCTCGAACTGCTTCGCCCAAAGCCGAGATGCCGGCACGGCGCGCTATCTCGCCAAGGTCTGTCGCCCCGGCGTGCAATCGCCTCTGAACCTTCTCAATAGCGCGATCATAGCTGACGAGCACATCTGATAGGGAAGCTGGCGCCATATCCGCCATGCCCAGATCATTGAGGTTGGCCGGGAAATCTTTCGAAGCGGCCGCCTGGGGCGTCCTGATAAGAAGCCAAAGGGCTTCAATGAATACAGCATCTTTCAGGGCACGCTTTAGCGCGTCCCGGCCAACCTCGGTGACTTGGTCAACCAGATCCTCGGTAGGCGTGCCGCCAGCCACCAGGTACCTGACGATCTCAGGTAGCAGGCGGTGCGCGGGCAATTTTCCGAGGCGCTGATGACCCATAGCGTTTGCCTATAGGCCGCCAGGCTGTTGCGCCCTAGGTCGGGCGTGGGCCCCATGAATCCTCGACACCATGCAGAACCTTTCGTAAGGATCGGGACAAAGAAAGGATTTCATGGTATCCTTTCTTTCCGATAATGCCAAGGAAAGGATCCTTTCTCAACCATGGCTGCAGAACAGGAGCCCTCGAGGCTTGGGCAGAAGGTGACCATCTCGACGGCCGGAGAGAAGGCGGAAGCGTTTGTGCCCCCGCGCTTGCCGCCGGCTCCGGCGGTGCAAATGGACGCGCTCTACCGGCGACTTGAGAGCGCGAACCGCGCGCTCGGGCGGCTCGACGGGGTCACATCGATCCTGCCCGACACCCCGCTGTTCCTCTATATGTACGTGCGAAAAGAGGCTCTACTCTCGTCGCAGATCGAGGGCACGCAATCGTCGCTCTCCGATCTCCTGCTCTTCGAGAGCGAGGAGGCGCCCGGCGTGCCGCTCGACGACGTGCAGGAGGTGTCGAACTACGTCGCCGCGATGAACCATGGTCTCGCACGGATCCGAGAGGGCTTTCCGATCTCGCTCCGGCTCATTCGTGAAATCCACGATATCCTGTTGTCGAAGGGCCGGGGCAGCACCAAGCAGCCCGGCGAGTTCCGGCGATCCCAGAACTGGATCGGAGGGACCCGCCCCGGAAATGCGCTCTTCGTGCCGCCGCCCCCCGAAAACGTCTTGGACCTGATGTCCGATCTTGAGGCGTTCATCCATGCCGAGACGGTCGAGATCCCGTCCCTCATCAAAGCGGGACTGGTCCACGTCCAGTTTGAAACCATTCACCCATTCCTCGATGGCAATGGGCGATTGGGGCGGCTCCTGATAACTTTTCTTCTCTGCACCCAGGGCATCCTCAAGGAGCCGATCCTTTACCTCAGCCTCTATTTCAAAACGCATCGTCGGCAGTACTACGATCTACTTCAGGGCGTGCGAGAGCGCGGCGATTGGGAAACCTGGCTCGAGTTCTTTCTGGATGGCATCACCGAAACGTCACTGCAGGCTGCCGAAGCTGCGCGCGAGATCTTGAGCTTGTTCGAAGCTGACCGGCAGCGGATCGAGAGCCTAGGCCGCCCAGCCGCGTCAGCGCTGCGTGTCCACCAGCTTCTCCAGCAGAAGCCGATTGTCGGGATCCCCGACGCCGCGCAGAAGCTAGGAATTTCAGCCCCGACGATCGCCAAGTCTATACAGCACCTAGAAAGGCTTGGGATCATCCGCGAGATCACAGGAAAGCAGCGCGGGCGAATGTTCGTGTATAGCGATTATCTGGCAATCCTCAGCCGCGGCACGGAGCCGCTCGGACGGTAGCGGAGCTATGAATGTCTCTTTACAAGCGCATAACTGAGACCGGCACCTTATCCGAGCCAAACGGCGTCCCGAACCCGATCTACGCTTTGCCGTCTACAATAAACTGGATGCGTGCCCTGCGCATACTTGTGGAAAAGCAGGACTTCAAACCGAGCGTGGTGGCTTCGTTTTACTCAGGCATGGGCCGCCGAAAGGCGAGCGCCCACGAAGAAAACACAATTCTGGAGCAACTGCTCTTTGCACTCCATCAGTGTTCGGCCTTGCAGGCGCTGCGGCTTATCCCGCGAAAATCTGATGTAGCCCGGGTCGGCATCGTTTCATGGTACTACGGCGTTTATGCTGCCGCATCGGCTATGGTCGCAGCCCAAGACGGATCATTTCAAGATGACCATACTGGGACCGCAGGGGTCTGGGATCGCCAGATTGCAGCGCGCGGCTTGATGATGCCGCCATTCGACCTGCGCGTGTCGACGCTCGTCAAAAAGGACTGTGACAATGAGCTATCAGCTTTGCTCACGGTCCCGCGTTTCGATCTAGCCGGGTCAGCCCCAACAACAGTCGACCAAGCTCGCGGTGCTGCCCATGCATATCTGTCTGGTAGCGCAGGCTGGTGGCGCTGGAAAGTAGAGGAAGACGTCAGGACGTCGCGAGATTATCGCGCGCTTGGCGTTTCCGATTTCCGTTCGAAGGCGGCCCGCGAGCTTCGAGACAAACGTCTTGCTACACGTAGCGTCGGATTTCTCCATCAAGCATCTAGGTATCGTGGCAAGGCAAATTATCGAGAGGCGCTTTTTCTAGGGTATGGCACTACCATCGAGTCCAGGCTGTCTGGATACATCGATGACCTTTCAATAGTTCTTGAAGCATTCGTTGCCGCCGCGGGGGTATTCTGTTCTCGTCGGCTGGACGCCGCGATCTGGAGCGAATTTGTCCAAGACATCGAGCGCATGCGCGCTTTTTCGATGTCACCACACGACCTTTGGGGATGATGTCATGCGGGAAGGGGTTTGGCGCAACGGATACTTACGATTGTTTTTGAATGATTGCGCAGAATCTCGATAACCAATTGAATATACTTGTTTTTTGTCGCGTTGTGACTACCGTTTCGCCAGCCATCTTCTGTTGCGAACGGTCTCATGCAAGACGCCCGATCCGGTCCAAACCCTCTTTTGCCCGCCCGTCTGTTGGCGGACGAACGCCTCGATGAACTCGCGCATATTCTTGCTGCGGGGCTGAGGCGTATCCTGCCAGAACAGTCCAGTTCTTTATCTGCAGCTGGCGAAGACAGTTCATTCGACATTCTCGCCCTCAAACGCCGTGTTGGTCGTCGCAAACCGAGCAACCGAGTTGGAGGGCAATGATGCCAGGAACAAAGAGAAAGACTGACGCCGCGCCATGGCGGGCGGGCGAACGCGACGCGGCGGACGCGAGCGTGGTCACACAGCTTGCAGCGCTGAAGCGAATGACGGTGGTCGAACTGAAGGCGAAGTGGGAAAGCCTCTTCGGCACGCCCGCTCCGAACAACAGCCGCAGTTACCTCGAGCTGAGGCTCAGCTACCGGGTCCAGGAACTGACCCTCGGCGGCCTGTCCCGCGAAACGCGGCGGACGCTGGACCTGCTGGCCGACGAGATCGAGGGCCGGGTCGGGCGCAAGACGATCATCGCGGATTCCCGCAACCCGGTGGTCGGCACCCGCCTCGTGCGTGAATGGGACGGGGTGGAGCACACCGTCACAGTGATGAAGGACGGCTTCGACTGGCAGGGGCGTAAGTTCAAGTCGCTGTCGGCGGTGGCGCGGGCGATCACCGGCACGCAGTGGAACGGCTATCGCTTCTTCGGCTTGCGCGAGGCACGGGGGGACGACCGATGAGCCGTCATCATGAAGCCGTCGCGGTCGTTGCGCGCCGCCAGCGCTGCGCCATCTATACCCGCAAGTCGAGCGAGGAAGGGCTCGACATGGAGTTCAACAGCCTCGACGCCCAGCGCGAGGCTTGCGAGGCCTTCGTGACGAGCCAGAAGGCGGAAGGCTGGGCCACCATTCGCGAACGCTACGACGATGGCGGCTTCTCAGGTGGCACGCTGGAACGGCCCGGCCTGAAGCGTCTCATTCAGGACGTCGAAGCCGGTCTGATCGATGTGATCGTGGTCTACAAGATCGACCGGCTATCGCGCTCGCTGATGGACTTCGCCAAGCTGGTCGAGATCTTCGACCGCAATCAGGTGACCTTCGTTTCGGTCACGCAGTCGTTCAACACCACGACCTCGATGGGCCGCCTGACCCTGAACATCCTCCTCAGCTTCGCGCAGTTCGAGCGGGAGGTGATCGGCGAGCGCATCCGCGACAAGGTCGCGGCATCCCGCAAGCGCGGCATGTGGATGGGCGGTCACGTCCCGCTGGGCTACGACGTACGCGACCGCAAGCTCGTGGTCAACGAGGCCGAGGCCGCGACGGTCCGGATGATCTTCGAGCGCTTCGTCGCCATCGGCTCCGCCACGACGCTGGCGAAAGCGCTCGCGGCCGAGGGCGTTCTGAACAAGCGCGGCAAGCCGATCGACAAGGGCTTCCTCTACAAACTAATCAACAACCGGGTCTACCTCGGGGAAGCCGTGCACAAGGGCACGGCCTATCCCGGCGAGCACGAAGCCATCATCGATCAGGCCCTCTGGGACAAGGTTCACAGCATCCTGCAGGAGAGCCCGCGCCTGCGGGCGAAGAACACCCGCCGCCAGACGCCAGCCCTGCTGAAGGGGATCATCTTCACCGAGACGGGCACGGCGATGACGCCGACGGCGACGAAGAAGGGCACGCGCCTCTACCGCTACTATGCGTCGATGGACCTGATCCGAAACCGCCCGACCGGCGACGCCTCGGGCCCGCTGCGCTTGCCCGCAGGCATGGTCGAGGACGCCGTGGTCGGCGAAATCCGCCGCATGATCCGCGCGCCCGAGATCGCGGCGCGGACAATAAAGGCCCTTCGCGAAGAGAGCTCGGCCGTCGATGAGAAGGCGGTTGTCCAGGCCTTCGGCGAGTTCGACCAGATCTGGGCGGCGCTCTATCCGGCGGAGCAGACCCGCATCGTCCAGCTTCTGGTCGAGCGGGTGACCGTCGGCGAAGACGGCATCGCCGTCGATCTGCGCCATGAGGGGCTGGGCTCGGTCCTGCGGGACATGATGGCCGCCCACCAGACGGAGGCCTGTGCATGACCGCCTCGACGAAGACCATCCGGGTCGTCATCCCCCTGACGATCCGCAAACGCAATGGGCGGCCGAAGATCCTCCCGCCCGACGAGGTGACGATCCGGGACGGCCGGTCGCAAGACCCTCATGTGCTGCGCGCCATCGCCCGCGCTTGGAACTGGCGGCGGCAGCTGGAATCCGGTGCCGCTTCCACCATTCAGGATATCGCTGCGGCCGAGAAGGTCTCCGACCGGTTCGTGAGCCGAATGATGCGGCTCGCCTATCTGTCGCCGGAGGTGCTCGAACACCTCGTCATCAGGCGCGTGCCACCGGCGCTGTCGCTGAACGACCTTGTCGCTGTCGCCGACCAGCCGTGGGCGGAGCAGATGGATATGGTGTTCGAGTTGTCCGAAACGTAGACTCGTTTAAGCGCCGACATCTGCTCGGCTTTCATGATGAAATTGGGGGCCAGCGGATCGCAAATGAGTAGCGTCGCGCGTATACTGACTGCTGAGATTGCAGCAAATTTTCAAAGACTCGTTCAGCCCAGCACCATCGCAATTTATGCGTCCCATGGGTCGAGGCCAGATACGCCAGTTCAGGTCGGTACGGGGTTTCTGATAAAGCATCAATCAAGGCCGGTCTTGATCACCGCAAAGCACGTTTTACGAGGTCATGCGTTCAACGACGATCCGGCCGAGAAAGCCGTGCACATAAATGGCCGTTGGGTTTACGTGGGTGACGGTGCTCGAACACTCGTTGAACCAATGGGCCGGGATCTATCCGTTATGTTCATGGATGAGTTCTCGCTGGACCGGTGTTTGGATGCCCCGACTTCAGTATCACTTGGCTCCGCGATAATCACGATGGGAGGTTATCTCTGCCGAGATTTCAAGAGATCTGGGAACACGCTGCGCCCCGCTCCACGCGTGTACACGAACGTGGCCGCTCCCGCCGCGCCAGGCATGATAGGATTGCGGCACCCCAAGCGCCGAAACGTCAATACGTCTACGGGCGTTTCAGCGGTATCGCCGACCCCCAGAGGACTTTCCGGTGGCCCTATGGTAGACAGCTTGGCCCTGCTCAAGGGCGCCGTCGTTCTTTCGGGCGTTCTCACCGAAATGAGCAATGGAAGCGCACGAGGGGAGGACGTCGGCATCATCACCCAAGCAATTGCTGCTCTGTGAACCGCCGACCGATCCCGATGCTTCACGACGCATGACAACCTCATCGATCACTTGGGGCTGCGGCGCGCTTCGCCATAGAACGCCTACCTCGCGTTCTCTGGACGCCGACGCCAACCGCGAGAACGGCTGCAAAATGTGCGCCCACGCAGAGCGCGGAACTTGCTGAAAACGTTGGTGTGCGCGAAACCGAACCGGGCCGGACGAGGTTCGCTCGGTTAGAGACGGATGGCCGTTCAGAGACGGAAATTGGACCCGGCGTCAGTCTCCGAGGTTCGGATGGCGTACGCAAACCCCTTTGAAACAAAAAGAAAAAGGCCCGCGGGCGGGGCCTCATCTCAGGTTTGCTACAAGATAATGGCGGAGAGGATGGGATTCGAACCCACGGTACAGCTTTACACTGTACAACGGTTTAGCAAACCGCCGCCTTCAGCCACTCGGCCACCTCTCCGGCTCCCCGTGTATGCCCAAGATTACCGGCCGCATCAAGGCCAATGTCTTTGGATAAAAGGGGATTTGCTTACCGGCTCAGCCCTTCGGGCCGCCCCGGTAGCGGATAAGTCCTTCCTGTGCCACCGATGCGACGAGCTTCCCGTCACGCGTATATATGCTGCCCCGGTTGAAGCCGCGCGCGCCCGAAGCGCTGGGGCTGTCCTGGGTATAGAGCAGCCAGTCATCGGTGTGGAAGGGCGCATGGAACCACATCGCATGGTCGAGGCTCGCCGACTGCAGCTTGCCCGACACCCAGCTTACGCCGTGCGGCCGGATGCAGGTATCGAGCAGCGTCATGTCCGAGGCATAGGCAAGAATGCACTGGTTGAGCGGTATGTTGTCCCCAACGCCCTTGCGCGCGCGAAACCAGACATGCTGCACCGGCTCCATCGGCGCGGGATCGATATAATCCTGCGGATTGACTGGACGGATTTCGATGGGCCGCGGCCTCGAAAAATGCACGCGGATGGCTTCCGGCAGCTTGTCTTCGATGGCCTTGCGCAGTTCCCGTTCATTGGGCAGATCTTCGGGCTGCGGCACATCCGGCATCGTCGACTGGTGCTCGAAGCCTTCTTCCTGCACCTGAAAAGACGCCGCGAGGTTGAATATCTGCTTTCCATGCTGGATCGCAACGACGCGCCGCGTCGTGAAGCTCTTGCCGTCGCGCGCCCGGTCCACCTCGTAAACGATCGGGATCTTGGGGTCGCCCGGCCGGATGAAATAGGCATGGAGGGAGTGACACACGCGCTCCTCCACCGTGCGATAGGCGGCGACCAAGGCCTGTCCGATCACCTGTCCGCCGAACACGCGCTGCCAGCTCACATCCGGGCTGTGACCGCGAAACAGGTTCATCTCGATCTGCTCGAGATCGAGCAGGTCGATCAGGTCCTCGACTGGATTCTTGTCGGCTTGCTGCGAAGCGTCGGTCATGGCCACTCCTGGGGAAAGCGGGAGGAAAATGTCCCGTTGACGCCGGGGCACCGGCGGATGAGGACAGGTTTCCGGGTGGCCGGAAGATAAGCGGAGTGGCGTGGCGTGTCACCGCCTTTTCGCACCCGCGAAGAGAGCGGAATCTCCGTTTAACGGAGCTCAGCCCTCGATAATTTTTCTTTTGAAATCAGCGACTTACTGATGTGCCAGCCACTCGCGCGCCTGCCGCTGCGCTTCCGCGATCTCGGCCGGCGACATCTCCGCCGCCAGTTCGGCCCGGCAGCTTCGCGCCGCATCGCTGCCCTTCATGGCCGCAAGATTGAACCACTTGTGCGCCGTCACCAGATCGACGTCCACGCCGCGTCCTGTGGAATACATCAGCCCCAGATTGTAAAGCGCGTCGCACTTGCCGCCTTCCGCGGCAAGCTCGCTCTTCTCGACATTATCGAGTTGCATGCGAGCCATGTGCTGTCTCCTCGTCTTCGAGGCTTCAAGCCTGTTGTTGCCCTTGGACGGAGCCCCCCTCCGTCCCTGACCTCAACTCTCCATAGCTGCGCTGAAAAATTGGTTAACGACGCGCTCACCATGCCGATCCCGGTGAGCGGTCGTGACAAAAACCCGAAACGATGTCCCGAAGGTCACACCTTCGGAACGTCCATGCCTCTTTGCACGGCAGGCCGCGCACCGACCTCTTCGAGCCAGCGTCTTACATTCGCTCCCTCGCCCACCACGTCGGGCTTCGCCTGGGCAATGAGATCGAAGGCAACTTTCAGCCAGGGATAGGTCGCCATGTCGGCGATCGAATAATCGCCGCCCATGAACTGCGACTCGCCCAGCCGCTTGTCGAGCACCTTGATGAGCCGCGCCGCTTCACCGACATAGCGGTCGATCGCATAGGGAATTTGCTCCGGCGCGGTATTGATGAAGTGGTTCGCCTGCCCGAGCATCGGCCCCACACCGGCCATCTGCCACATCAGCCATTCGAGCGTCTTCGCCCTCTGCTCGCCCTTCGGCGCAAGGAACTTTCCGGTCTTCTCCGCGAGATAGATCAGGATCGCGCCGCTCTCGAAAATGGAAACCGGACCGCTATCAGCGTCCCTGTCCACGATAGCCGGAATGCGATTGTTCGGGCTGAGCTTCAGGAAGTCCGGCGCAAACTGCTCTTCCTTGCCGAGATTCACCGGATGCACCTCATAGGGCAGCCCCGTCTCCTCCAGCATGATGGATACCTTGCGGCCGTTCGGCGTCGTCCATGTATAGAGATCGATCATCGCATTCCGCCCTTCGCATTTGCGGAATGCGGACTTCCATCCCGCGCCCCGCGATTATTGGTCGAGCGCATATGGGGAGGAGAAGCGGCGCAAACGAGTCCTGTGCGGACGTCTGGCGCCATGTAATGTCAGTATTCGACCGTCACTTCGACATGATGGTGCCGATGCTTCGCGCAGACATAAGGGACAATTTGGTATTCACCCGCCGCAAGCTCCGTACCGACCGCCATTTCGGGTAGAAGAAAATCGCCGACCGTATTGCCGCTCTGATCGACGATCGAGAAGCCGTAGGTGCCGTACATGACCCGAACCACCTTGCCGTCTTCCGGCAGCTTGAGCGAGCGGCCCCACTTCGTTTGCGTGCCGTAAGCGTCCTTCATGATGCGGCTGCCTGTCGCTGTCGTCGTTTCGGCGCTCGCAGTTGCAGCAAGAAACGTAACCGCCACGGCAGCCAGGATGGAAATCGAAACGGGACGCATGCAGATTACCCCCGGGTTGGGCGCATGAGAGGCGCCAAAGGCAAACAGCGCCCCCGGTTTCCCGGAAGCGCTGCAAGCTTAACATAAGGGAACGGGACGATCAGCCCCGCCCCTATTTTTGTGCGCGTTGCCCGAACAGCACTTTTCGTGCGCGTTCGGCCTCTTTGGATTTGTCCCCGATGGTGCCCCGTCGCCACTCGCGACCGAGAGCAAATCCCCTCTGGACGGCCGGACGGGCGCCGACCCGCTCAAACCAGTCTTTCAGGAATGGGAAATCGTCTAGCCGCTGGCCCTGGTTCTTGTAGGGTACGATCCAGCCCCAGCAGGCAATATCGGCAATCGAGTACCGGCCGGCGAGATAGTCCCGGTCCTTCAGGCGCTTGTTCATCACGCCATAGAGCCGGTTCACCTCGTCGGTATACCGCTTGATTGCATAAGGGATCTTTTCCTGAGCGTACTGGCGGAAGTGATGGGCTTGACCCGCCATCGGGCCAAGCCCAGCCATCTGCCAGAACAGCCATTGGTCGACCTCAACTCTCGAGCGCTCGCTTGCCGGATAGAACTTGCCCGACTTGCGTCCGAGATATTGAAGGATAGCCCCCGACTCGAAGATAGAGATCGGTTTCCCCCCTGGACCCTTCGGGTCCACGATGGCTGGCATCCGGTTGTTCGGCGCGATCTTCAGAAAGGACCGCTTGAACTGGTCACCAATACCGATATTCACCGGCTTCACCGTATAGGGCAGCCCACACTCCTCCAGCATGATCGAAACCTTCCAGCCATTTGGCGTTGGCCAGTAATAGAGTTCGATCGGCTTGGCGTTGCCCCGCTCGGAAGCGGGACGTCGCCTAGCTGAGGAGCGTTTCGCCGCCGCCTTAGCGGGTTTTGACCGGCGCGTATCGCTCATGTCGGCTGCTTATGCCGCCTTCTTGCGCGCTGCGGGCTTACGCTTCGCAGCAGGCTTCCGCTTCGCGGGCGCCTTCTTCGCGGCGGGCTTGCGGGCGACCGTCTTGCGAGCAGTCGTCTTGCGAGCCGTGGTCTTGCGAGCGGTCGTCTTCTTGGCCGCAGGCTTCCGCTTGGCAGGCGCCTTCTTTGCGGCGGTCTTCTTGGCTGCCGGCTTCTTGGCAGCGGCCTTCTTCGCCGCAGGCTTCTTCGCAGCCGTCTTCTTGGCTGCGGGCTTCTTCGCCGCGGGCTTCCGCTTGGCGGGCGCCTTCTTCGCGACGGTCTTCTTCGCGGTAGCCTTCTTCACCGCCGTCTTCTTGGCGGCCGGCTTCTTCGCCGTGGTCTTCTTCGCGGCGGGCTTGCGCTTCGCCGGAGCCTTCTTCGCCGCGGTCGTCTTCGCGGCAAGCTTCTTCACCGTCTTCTTCGCAGCCGGCTTCTTCTTCGCAGCAGGCTTCTTGGCCGCAGGCTTCTTGGCCGCAGCGGCCTTCGGCTTAGCTTTCGTCTTCGTGGTGGTAGCCATGTTTCTCTAGCTCCTGATGTGCCGTTTCGTTTGGCGACAATCCATGTACTCGCAACGCACACACTGCTAGCGCCCTCGTACCCCTCAGGCGCGCATCAACAATATGAGCGCGTAAAAAGCGCTCGGCAACACAATGCAACAGATTTGTGCACGCGTGGTCGCGCCACTCTCCGGGGAAAGTGGTTACCAAACGGTTCACCGGGAGGCCGGAATTTTTCGTCAGTCGTCGGACGAAAGGCCGAGTTTCTTCGCGAGAATTTCGTTGACGACGCTCGGATTTGCCTTGCCAGACGTGGATTTCATGACTTGGCCGACAAACCAGCCCGCAAGTTGAGGCTTGACTTTCGTTTGCTCGACTTTATCGGGGTTGGCCGCGATCACGGCGTCGATTGCCGCTTCGATAGCCCCAAAATCCGTTACCTGCTGCAGACCTTCTTCCTCGACGATTTTGGCCGGGTCACGACCCGTTTTGTACATCGAATCAAAAACCTGCTTCGCGATTCGTCCCGAGATCGTCCCGTCCGAGATGAGGTCGATGAGCTCTCCGAGCTGTTTCGAGGACACCGGAGTGTCCTCGATCGAGTGCCCTTCGCGGTTCAGGGCACCGAACAATTCGCCCGTCACCCAGTTCGCGGCGAGCTTTGCGTCGCGCCCCTTCGCAACCGCTTCGAAGTAGTCCGCGCGCGCGCCTTCGCCGATCAGGACGGTCGCGTCATAGGGTGAAAGTCCATATTCGGAAATCAGCCGCGCCTTCTTGTCGTCCGGAAGTTCCGGCAGCGACGCGGCGATCTCGTCCACCCAGTCCTGCGTGAATTCGAGCGGCAGAAGGTCGGGATCGGGGAAGTAGCGATAGTCATGCGCCTCTTCCTTGGAACGCATGGAGCGCGTTTCGCCCGTCTTCGGATCGAAAAGGCGCGTCTCCTGGTCGATCTTTCCGCCTTCTTCCAGAATTTCGATCTGGCGGCGCGCTTCGTGCTCGATCGCCTGCCCGATGAAGCGGATCGAGTTCACATTCTTGATTTCGCAGCGCGTACCGAGCTTTTCGCCGACTTTCCGCACCGAAACATTAACGTCGGCGCGAAGGCTGCCCTCTTCCATGTTCCCATCGCAAGTGCCGAGATAGCGCAGGATGGTGCGCAGCTTCGTCACATAGGCCTTGGCCTCGTCGGCGGAGCGCATGTCCGGCTTCGACACGATTTCCATCAGCGCAACGCCCGACCGGTTGAGATCGACGAAGCTCATGGCGGGATGCTGGTCGTGAAGGCTCTTGCCCGCATCCTGCTCGAGATGCAGCCGCTCGATGCCGACATGCACCACCCGTCCGTCCGGCATGTCGAGAATGACTTCGCCCTCGCCGACGACCGGATGCTTGAACTGCGAAATCTGATAGCCCTGCGGCAGATCCGGATAGAAGTAGTTCTTGCGGTCGAAGACGGAGCGAAGGTTGATCTTCGCCTTCAGGCCAAGCCCGGTGCGCACCGCCTGTTCCACGCAAAACCGGTTGATGACGGGCAGCATGCCCGGCATCGCAGCATCGACGAAACTCACCTGCGTGTTCTGTTCCGCGCCGAACTTCGTCGAGGAAGCAGAGAAAAGCTTGGCATTCGAGGAAACCTGCGCATGAACCTCGAGCCCGAGAATGATCTCCCAGTCGCCGGTCTGCCCCTGGATCAGGTCTTCCTTACGTGCCTCACGCACCTTCATCGTGCGCTCGAAATCGCTCACCATCGTCTCGGCCATGGTCACGCCCTCCACCACGCTTCGGCTTCCGCCGTGAAACCCGCTGCCTCTTCGATGGCGAACGCCGCGCGAAGCAGCGTCTCCTCGTCGAAGGTCCGTCCGATGAGCTGCAGCCCGAGCGGCAGCCCCTCCGAGGAAAGACCGGCAGGCACCGAAATGCCGGGCAGTCCTGCCAGATTCACCGTCACCGTGAACACGTCGTTCAGATACATGGAAAGCGGATCGTCCGTCTTTTCCCCGAGGCCGAATGCCGCCGAGGGCGCCGTCGGCGTCAGCAGCACGTCGGCTTCCGAGAAGGCTTCGGCGAAATCGCGCGCGATGAGCGTGCGCACCTTCTGCGCCTTCAGGTAATAGGC
>NZ_DFRG01000087.1:0-6673 GCF_002378135.1 Thioclava sp. UBA3469 | reverse complement strand
GGTCGCCCTCCTCCGTCTCGTCGCGGGCCACGATCTCGGCTTTCATCTCGACTGAGCGTTTCACCGCATGCAGGCGCTTTTCCATATCGCCCGCCGCCATCGCAGGCGCGTTCGCCTCGAGCCAGTCGAAGAACGCCGCGTCGCCCAGAAGCCCGTATTTCACCACCTCGCCATAGCCCGCGAGGAAGTCGCGCGGCTCGAGCGTGCCCAGCACGTCGAGATCGGCCAGCACCAGCGACGGCTGATGGAAGGCGCCGATCAGGTTCTTGCCCTGCGGCGCGTTGATCCCGGTCTTGCCGCCCACGGAGCTGTCGACCTGCGCAAGAAGCGAGGTCGGGATCTGCACGAAACGCACGCCCCGGCGCAGCACGGCGGCCGCAAACCCAACCAGATCGCCGATCACGCCGCCGCCCAAAGCGATGACGATATCCTTGCGCTCGACCTTCTGCTCCAGCAGCCACTCGACAGTGCGGGTGAACTGCGGCCAGCTTTTCGTGCCCTCGCCCGGCGGCAGGGTCAGCGAGACCATCTCGATATCGCCAAGGCCGCGGCGCAGGGTCGCGAGATGCAGATCGGCCACCGTCTGATCGGCGACGACGGCCACACGCGGACGGCGCAGCAAAGGCGCGATCTCGGTGCCTGCGTTTTCCAAAAGCCCGGTGCCGATCCGCACCTCGTACGAACGCTCGCCCAGCTCGACCGGCACGATCTCACGCATCTTTCACCTCTTCGATCAATCCATCCACTTCGCGCAAATGGGTCACCACCTTGCGCGCCATGCCCTGCACCGAGAGGCCCGGCTCGGCCTCGACCACGATCTGAGCCTTTTGATAATGCGGAATGCGCGCCGCGAGCAGGTCGCTCAGCGTCCGTTTGGGGTCGGCCGTGCGCAGCAAGGGCCGCGTGTTCTTGTGGCGCACCCGGTTCCACAGGATCTCCAGATCCGCTTTCAGCCAGACCGAGACGCCGAGCCGGTTGATCAGCTCGCGGTTCTTCTCGGAAAGGAAGGCCCCGCCCCCGGTGGAGATCACGCCGGGCGGGCCCATCAAGAGCCGCTCCAGCACTTCCGATTCGCGGGCGCGAAAGAACGGCTCGCCATCGCGGGCGAAAATCTCGGCCACGGTCATCTGGGCGGCGCGTTCGATTTCATGGTCGCTGTCGAGGAATGCCGAATCGAGCACCTTGGACAGGGCGGTGCCGACCGCCGTCTTGCCCGAGCCCATCATGCCGACGAGCACGACGGAGCGCGTCAGATGCCCCTCGATCCCGGTTTCGCCTTCCACCTAGCGCCCCCTGCCTCGCGTCGCCTGCGGTATTCCTGCCCTGTCAATCCCGGCGGGACGGACAAGGCTTGCCATCGGCGGAGCCTTGCACAATCGTGACGCAGGACCCCTTGAATGGCGTGAACTTCCCTGAAATGCCATATATGATCAACGCGAAACCGCAACCAAGAACGGCCCGCCCGCCGAGAGACACGTTATGGGACGGGCCGCGACAGACGGCAGAAAAGAGAGATTATGGGGCGCATCTTCAAGCTTATCGTCATCCTACTGGTGCTTGGCGCGATCGGCGTGATCGGCTTTGCTTACTTGGGCGACATGAGCCCCGACAGTCAGGAACAGCGGATCGAAGTCACCCTGCCCGACGGCTCGGGCACGGCGGGCACGAGTAATTCCGATGCAGATACTGAGACGGGCACCGACAGCGAGGCTGCGAGTGGCAACTGATCGCCGTGCGGCGACCCTTGGCCTGATCTGGCTGAGCGGGTTCGCGCTTGGCGGTCTGGTGGCGGGGTCCGCCGCCGCGCAATCGAATGCCGCGGCGGACGCAACCCCTACGGCCAGCAGCCCTATGTCGGCGATCGACTGGCTGTCACATTCCCTGAAGTCGGCACCGCGCGATGGCCCGGCGGGCTCGACTGCCCCGGTCACCGGGGCGGGCGGAGTTGAAGATATCGCAGTGCTCTCGCTCGACGCGCCCTCCGCCGATACGTTGGGGCTGTTGACGCCGGATCGCACCGGGTTGCCGCGCGATCTCTGGGGCAAGACCCCCGAGCCGGAACTGGCGCAGGCGCTGCGGGCAATGCCGCTCGATCAGCTGCCCGCGCTGCGGGAGCTGAGCCTGACATTGCTGCTGGCCGAGCTGAACCCGCCGCAGATCGAGACGCCATCACAGCGCAACCAGCTGTTCCTTGCGCGGATCGACCGGCTTCTGGACATGGGCGCGCTGGAACAGGCCAATGCGCTTCTGGGACAGGCGGGCACCGCCAGCCCCGAGATTTTCCGCCGTAGCTTCGACGTGGCACTGCTGCTCGGGCAGGAGAACCGCGCCTGCAAGATCATCGAGCGTACACCCGGCATCGCGCCCTCTTATGCGGCGCGGGTGTTCTGCCTTGCGCGCAACGGTCAGTGGGACACAGCAGAGTTGACTTATGGCACGGGGGCCGCGCTGGGGCAGATCCCGCAGGAGGATCGCTCTCTGCTGGAGCAATTCCTCGACCCGGCCCTGGCCGAAGAGGCCGGAGATGCGCCGCCCCCCGATCACGTCACGCCGCTCGCGTTCAAGATGATGGAAGCGATCGGTCAGCCGCTGCCCACCGCGACGCTGCCTTTGGCCTTCGCGCAGGCCGATCTGACCGAGAATAATGGCTGGAAATCGCAATTGGAGGCCGCCGAGCGGCTGGCCCGTGCGGGTGTCCTTGATCCGAACCGGCTGCTAGGCCTCTATACCGAGCGCAAAGCGGCGGCGTCGGGCGCGCTCTGGGATCGCGTGTCCGCAGTGAGTGCGCTCGATCAGGCGCTTGAGGCGAGCGATACCGACAGGGTCGCGACCGCCCTGCCCGACGCTTATGACGTGATGGCCTCGGAAGATCTCGCGCCGGTTCTGGGCGCGCTGTTTGGCGACCAGCTCGCGGGGATGGACCTGCCGGGCCGCGCGGGCCGCCTCGCCTACGAGCTGAGCCTGCTGACCCCGAATTACGAAGAAAACGCCCGCAAAGGGACGCAGAGTTCGGCGCAGGCCGCGCTGCTCAAGGGGCTGGCCGCAGGCGATACCAGCGCAACCCCCGCAAGCGGCGCGCGCGATCAGGCGCTGAAGGCGGTCTTCGATGCGCCGCCGGGTGCCGCGCCCAACCGCTACAAGGGATTGCTGCCCGACCAGCTCGGCCTCGCACTGATCGAGGCGATCGGAGATGTGGGCGACGGCGCAAAAGGCGATTATCCGCGGCTGCAGGAAGGGCTGAGCCTGCTACGTCTGGCCGGGCTGGAAACCGTGGCGCGGCGCGCTGCGATCGAGCTGATCGTGCTGGGAGATCGCGGATGACCGGACCCGGTTCAGACGCGCCGCCCGATCCGCAATGGCTGCCGAGTTTTCTCGACGCGCAATCCGCCGAAGCCGGTGCCGCGCGCAACACGATCCTCAGTTACGGGCGCGATCTCAATGACTTCGCAGGCTTTCTTCAGGCGAAGGGCCTCAGCTACACGACGCTCACCCGCGCCGATATCGAAACCTATCTGATCCGCTGCGAGGCGGAGGGCTTGGCGAAATCGACCCGCGCGCGCAGGCTCTCGGCGATCCGGCAACTCTATCGCTTCGCCTATGAGGAAGGTTGGCGCGCTGACAATCCGGCGATCCGCATCGCAGGCCCCGGGCGCGCGCAACGCTTGCCGAAGACACTGAGTCTCGAAGAGGTCGAGGCGCTGCTGGAGGCCGCCCGCGATCAAGGGCGCTCGCAGAAGGATCAGATCCGCAATCGCTGCCTGATGGAGCTACTTTACGCGACGGGGATGCGGGTCTCGGAGCTGGTCTCGCTGCCGGTGTCCTCCGCGCGCGGCGATCCGCGGATGCTTCTGGTGCGCGGCAAGGGCGACAAGGAGCGGATGGTGCCGCTCTCGCCACCGGCGCGCGAGGCGCTGGCCGCGTGGCTGACCGCGCGCGACGAGGCTGAAGAGCAGGCCCGCATCGAGCATCGCGCGCCGCCCTCGCGTTTCCTCTTTCCCTCGGGCGGCAAGGAAGGTCACCTGACGCGTCAGGGCTTTCACAAGCTGCTGAAGGACATCGCGGTGAAGGCCGGGGTCAGCCCCGCCAAGGTCACGCCCCACGTCTTGCGCCACGCCTTCGCCACCCATCTACTGCAACGCGGCGCGGATCTGCGCGCGATCCAGATGCTTCTGGGGCACGCGGACCTGTCGACCACGGAAATCTACACTCATGTCCTCGACGAACGGCTCAAGGAGCTGGTGCTGACGCATCACCCGCTGGCGAAACCGCGCGGCAAAAGTGACGGCACCGCTTGAATGCGCCCTGCCCGCGCCCCATAACCTGACACCATGGAAAACACTCTCGATTTTGCCTTCTGGATCACCGCCGGTTCGATCATCCTACTGCTGGCGCTCTCGGCCTTCTTCTCCGGCTCCGAAACGGCGCTGACGGCGGCCAGTCGCGCCAAGCTGCGCGCGCAGGCCGATAAGGGCGAAAGCGGCGCGCAGACCGCGCTGGAAGTCACCGAGGATAGCGAGCGGCTGATCGGCGCGATCCTTCTGGGCAACAACGTCGTCAACATCCTGTCCGCCTCGCTGGCGACGGCTTTGATGACGCGGGTCTTCGGGCAATCGGGGGTGGCGCTGGCGACGCTGGTGATGACGGTGCTGGTGCTGGTCTTCTCGGAAGTGCTGCCCAAGACCTATGCGATCACCCTGCCCGAGAAAGTCGCCTCGAAGGTCGCGGGGCCGATCCGTGTCGTGACCCTCATTCTCGCCCCGATCGTCGCCATCGTACGCATGATCGTGCGCGGCATTCTCTACGCCTTCGGGATGCGGACCGACAAGGACACCCATATGTTCTCGATCCACGAGGAGATCGCGGGCGCGCTGGCGCTTGGGCAATCCGAGGGCACGGTCGACAAGGAAGACCGTGACCGGCTACTGGGCGCGCTCGATCTGGGCAATCGCACGGTCGAGGAGATCATGCTCCACCGGAGCCAGATCGAGATGATCGATATCGAGGAAGATCCCGACACGATCCTGACGGCGGTGCTGTCCTCGCCCCATACCCGCCTGCCGCTCTATCGCGGCGAGCGCGAGAATGTGGTGGGCGTGATCCACTCGAAAGACCTGCTGCGCGCTGTGGAAAAGGTCGTGCGTGGCGGCGACGGCACGCTGGAAAGCGTGGCCGATCTCGACATCGCCAAGGTGATGATGAAGCCCTATTTCGTCCCCGAGACGACGCCGCTCGACGAGCAGATGCAGGAGTTCCTGAAGCGTCGCACCCATTTCGCGCTGGTAGTGGATGAATATGGCGATCTGCGCGGTCTGCTGACGCTCGAGGACATCCTCGAAGAGATCGTGGGCGAGATCACCGACGAGTTCGACCCCAAGGCCGAGAAACGTCTGAAGCCGACCGAGAGCGGCGATTACATCGTCGACGGCGCGATGACGATCCGCGACCTGAACCGTGAGACCGACTGGACGCTGCCCGATGAAGAGGCCAACACCGTCGCCGGTCTGGTGATCCACGAAGCGCAGACCATCCCGACCGAGGGGCAGGTCTTCTCCTTCCACGGCTTCCGCTTCGAGGTCGCCGGCCGCAAGGACAACCGGATCACGCGGCTCAAGATCCGACCGCTGATCCCGGGCGGCTATCCGGAGAGCTGAGAGGCAATGGCGGAGGGGGCGCTGCCCCCGCGGCTGCGCCGCCCCCCGGGATATTTTTGCCAAGAGGAAGGGGTCAGTCGCGCGATAAATATGAGTCACGCAAGCTGCCCTCTTGCCAAGCGCGAAAACGCGCCCTAATGCCAACGGCATGACAGACCATCAGCGCCTCCTCATCATCGACTTCGGCTCTCAAGTCACGCAGCTGATTGCGCGGCGGCTTCGCGAGCTGAATGTTTACTGCGAAATCCATCCCTATCAGAACGTCACCGACGCCTTCCTGAAAGAGTTCGCCCCGAAAGCGATCATCTTCTCGGGCGGACCGGATTCGGTTACGCGCGAGGGCTCTCCCCGGCCGCCGAAATCGGCCTATGAGCTGGGCGTGCCGATCCTCGGCATCTGCTACGGCCAGCAGGTGATGATGCAGGATCTGGGCGGTCTGGTGGAGGCCAAGCACGGCTCCGCCGAATTCGGGCGCGCCTATGTGACGCCGACCGAGACGCGGATCGATCTGCTGACCGGCTGGTTCATGGATGGCGCGGGCCGCGAGCAGGTCTGGATGAGCCATGGCGACCATGTCAGCCGCATCGCGCCGGGCTTCGAGGTCTATGGCACCTCGCCGGGCGCACCGTACGCGATCACCGCCGATCTGAGCCGTCGCTTCTACGCGGTGCAGTTCCACCCGGAGGTGCATCACACGCCCAACGGCAAGACGCTCTATGAGAACTTCGTGCGCGACGCGGGCTTCACCGGCGACTGGACGATGGACGCCTATCGCGACGAGGCGATCCGCCAGATCCGCGAGCAGGTGGGCGACAGCCATGTGATCTGCGGTCTGTCCGGCGGCGTCGACAGCTCGGTCACCGCCGCGCTCTTGCATGAACAGGGGTACGACGTCGTCGGTATCACCCTGCAGCTCTACGACCACGGCGCGGCCATTGCCAAGAAGGGCGCCTGCTGCGCCGGGCTCGACATCCACGACGCGCGCCGCGTGGCCGAGGAGATGGGCTTTCCGCACTACGTGC
>NZ_DFRG01000209.1:0-28787 GCF_002378135.1 Thioclava sp. UBA3469 | reverse complement strand
CAGCCGACGCTAGCGCTGTCGACCACGCCGACCTTCGTGGAAGAGGGCGTGGCGCCGCGTCACGTCGATCTGCGGCCCTATTGCCTTGTCGGCGAGAAGGTCGAGCTGGTCCCCGGCGGGCTGACCCGCGTCGCGCTGACCGAAGGGTCGCTCGTCGTGAACTCCTCGCAGGGCGGGGGCGTGAAAGACACCTGGGTTTTGGCGGAGTGATCGGATGCTGAGTAGAACCGCTGAAAACCTGTTCTGGGTCGCGCGCTACATGGAGCGCGCGGAGACGATGGCACGGCTTCTGGAGGTCGGCGCGCGGATTGCGTTGACGCCCTCGACCGGGCATGGCTACCGCTCGGAATGGGAGAGCCTGCTGCAAGCCTCGGGCACCGCCGACGGCTTCTCCGAGAAATACGGCGACCCGGTGCAGCGCAATATAGAGAGCTACCTGTTCTTCGACCGCGACAATCCGTCCTCGGTGGTGTCCTGCATCGAGCGGGCACGGGAAAACGCCCGCATCGTGCGGACGGCGATCACCGGTCAGGTCTGGGATACGCTCAACACCGCGTTTCAGGAAATCCGCCAGATCGAGCGCCAGCCGCGCTCGGAATGGGAGATTACCGAGCTCTGCGAATGGGTGGCCCGGCAATCGGCGCTGCTGCGCGGGGCGATGGACGGCACGATGCTGCGCAATGACGGGTTCTTCTTCATGAACCTCGGCTATGCGCTGGAGCGGGCGGACAACACTGCGCGTCTGATCGACGTGAAGTACTTCGTGCTACTGCCCTCGGTGGAGATGGTGGGCTCCGGCCTCGACAACTACCAATGGCAGGTGCTGCTGCGCGCGCTGCAATCCTACCGGGCCTTCCACTGGGCCTATGGCGGCGAGCTGACGGCGTCGAAGATCATGCATTTCCTGATCCTCAACCCGGCCAGTCCGCGCTCGCTGATTTCGGCCACGCGCAAGGCGATGCACCATCTCGACAATCTCGAAAGCTTCTACGAGGTCGAGCCGGGCACCGGCCTGCCGCAGATGCGCGCCAAGGCGATCATGACCGAGCTGAACCAGACGCAGGTCGCCGAAATTATCGACGAAGGCCTGCATGAGTTCCTCACCCGCTTCATCGGCGAGGTCGGGCAGCTTACCGCGCTCGTTCAGCAAACCTACTTGTCGGGAGATGCGCGATGATCCTCACCGTCAACCATGTCACCACCTATGATTACGACGCGCCGATGGGCGCTGCGGTGCAATCTTTGCGCATGTTCCCCTCGCGCTTCGAGGGCCAGCGCGTGATCGAATGGGACGTCTCGGTCGAAGGCGGTCTCCGGGGCGGCTCGTTCCGCGACGGCGCGGGCGACCGGGTCGAGGGCTGGTCGATCCGTCCGCCGGTCGACGAGGTCGCGATCACCGTGAAAGGGCAGGTCGAAACTTTTGATACCTCGGGCGTGCTGCGCGGCCATCGCGAGCTGGTGCATCCGATGGCGTATCTGCGCGAGACCGTCGCGACCTGGATCGACGACAGTCTGGCGGCGCTGGCGGAAGAGGCCGTTGCAGGGGCCACGGAAGATCTCAACCGGGCACATCGTCTGAGCGCAGCGATCTCCGAGGCGATCGCTTACAAGCCGGGTGCCACCCATTCGCACACCACCGCCGCCGAGGCGCTGGCGCAGGGGGAGGGGGTCTGTCAGGACCACGCCCACGCGCTGGTCGCCGTCGCCCGCTGCGTCGATCTGCCCGCGCGCTATGTCTCGGGCTACCTCTTCGCGACCGATGACGGCACGCCGCACGAGGCCGCCCATGCCTGGGGCGAGATCTGGGTCGCGGGGATCGGCTGGATCGGCTTCGACCCGGCGAACAAATGCTGCCCCGATGAGCGCTACATTCGCCTCGGCTCCGGTCTCGATGCGCGCGAGGCTGCGCCGATCCGTGGCATCACCCAAGGCTCGGGTGAGGAGCGACTGCACGTCACAGTTGCCTTGGACCAAGTCCAGCAATAGATTGCGCGCTTGTCAGGGATCAGGGAACGAACATGACCTATTGCGTAGGCCTCTTGCTGAACGAGGGGATGGTGCTGCTGTCGGACACGCGGACCAACGGCGGGCTCGATAACATCGCGACCTATCGCAAGATGTTCACCTTTGAAGAGCCCGGCGAACGGGTGATCGCGATCATGACCGCGGGCTCGCTCTCGGTGACGCAAACGACGCTGGCGCGGCTGCGCGAAGCGGCGGACGCGAGCGACGCGACGGGCGACAGCTCGATCATGGAAGCGCCTACCATGCTGAAAGTGGCCGAGATTATCGGCAACACGATGGCGGGTGTGCGCAAGGACATCACGAGCCGGATGGATGCCGAGCGGGTCTCGACCTCGGCCTCGATGATCGTCGCGGGTCAGCGCGCGGGCGGCGAGATGCGGATGTTCCTCATCTATCCGGAAGGCAACTTCATCGAGGCGACCGAGGACACGCCCTTCCTGCAGATCGGCGAACATAAATACGGCAAGCCGATCCTCGATCGCGTGGTGCGCCCCGAGACCAACCTGATCGACGCTCAGAAGGCGGTGCTTCTGTCGATGGATTCGACGCTGCGCTCGAATCTCTCGGTGGGGATGCCGCTCGATCTGGCGGTGATCAAGAAAGACGATTGCCGGATTTCCAGCCAGCGCCGCATCGAGGCGGGCGACAGCGATTTCGCGGAAATGTCGGAAGCCTGGTCGAACGCGCTGCGCGACAGCTTTACGCAGATTCAGCTTTGACCGGTTCGCGGGCTTCCAGCCCGTCCGCCGCGTCGAACAGCGCGGCGCAGCCATCGTAGAAGCGTTTCCGCGTCGCGGGAACTTCCATCATCAATTCGTGCTCGGCGCCGGGAACCACGTCGAGTGTGCCCTTCGGCCAGCGCCCCATCCGGTCATGGACCGCGGGCGTGTGCACGATCTTCTCCACGCCGCCCAGGCCGCAATAGCAGGGCAGGTCGGGGGAAGGCAGCGCCGCCAGCGCCTCGCATTCCAGCAGACTCTCGGCAACCCAGTGGATCGTCGGGCCGGCCAGCGTCAGTTCGGGATGTTTCGCGGCCTGCTCGACCAGCCAGGCCCACATCTCGGGATCGCGGGTCAGGCGGTTCGACTCGAAGCTGTCGCGGTAGACATAGGTGGTGCCGTTCATGCCGGGCGGATATTTGTTCGCAAGGAAACCTTCGCCCAGAAGGTTTGCCAACACGATCCGGAACGGGTGCAGCAGGGCCGAGGTGGCGATCCCCCACATCGGCGCAGAGAACGCGACCGCGTCGAAGCGATGGTGCTCGTGCATCACCGCGCGCAGCGCGATCGCGCCGCCCATCGAGTGGCCCACGATGTAATAGGGTTGCGGCAGGCCCAGCTCGTCTGCGGCGGCGATCACCGCGTGCAGATCCCACTGGTAATCCTGCAAGCCGCCGACATGGCCCTTTTCGGGCGCGTCAGGCAAAAGCCGGTCGGCTAGGCCTTGCCCGCGCCAGTCGATGGCGAGCATGGCATAGCCCCGGGCCGCGAATTCCGCGGCCGCAGGGCCGTATTTCTCGACATATTCGGTGCGTCCGCATCCCAGAAAGACCGTGCCGCGTGGTTGGGGCGGTGCTGGCCAGTGTGCGAAACGTATCCGCACACCATCTTCCGCCGTCAGCCAGTAGGCCGCGCCCCCCTCGGGGCCGCGCGCGATCTCTTCGAAAAGCGGGGCGCGTTCCATCAGGCGAGTGCCGCACCCAGCTGCATGGCGAGGCCCATCGAGCCGTCGACCGAAAGCTTGCCGGACATGAAGGCCGCAGTCGGGTTCACATCGCCGTTGAGCATGCCTTCGAAAGTTTCGCGGTCGGCGGTCAGAACCACCTCTGCGTCGTCGTCGCCTTCACGAACGCCGTTCTCGTCGGCAATGATCGAGCCTTCGTCCTCGATCACGAATTTTGCAGTCGAAGAAAACCCATCGGGCAGTTTCGCCCGCAGTGCCTCAACGGCCTTGTCGATAACCTCGCTCATCGCGTCCTCCAAATTTGATGGCCGGGCTCTCGCATTCTCCGGCAATTGCATTACAGTCATGATTTATGTGGCAGCGATTTGACAGATACAAATGTGTCGTCACGGCATTTTGCTTTTCGGCGATGCTGGGAACAATGGCGGCATTCCCCGCCAGCGCCGAAACCGCGGGGCTCGAGCCCTATTTCAAAGAGTTGGCCGATCCGAACGATCCGGGCTGGTCGCGGGCCGAGGCGGACATCCGCAGGGCGTGGTCGCGCTCGGGGTCTGCGGCGATGGATTTGCTGTTCAAGCGCGGCGAGGACGCGCTGGACGCGGGCGATACCGAGGCCGCGATCGAACATTTCACGGCGCTGACCGATCATGCCCCCGATTTTGCCGCTGGCTGGAACGGGCGGGCGACGGCCTATTTCATGGCCGGACTCTACGGGCCCTCGGCGGCGGATATCGCACGTACCCTGAAGCTGGAGCCGCGTCATTGGGGCGCGCTTGCCGGGCTGGGGGCGATCCTCGAAGAGATGGGCGACGACAAGCGTGCGCTTGAAGCCTATCAGAAGTCTTTTGCCTTGAATCCGCATCAACAGGATGTGAAAGACGCCATTGCGCGCCTCGACGAGGCGCATCAGGGCACGGCTCTCTAAGGGCTGGAACGGAGCTGCGATGCAAGGCGGGCGGATCACGGCCGTTCTGGGGCCGACCAATACCGGCAAAACCCATTACGCAATCGAGAGGATGCTGGCGCATCGGACCGGCGTCATCGGGCTGCCGCTGCGGCTCTTGGCGCGCGAGGTCTATGACCGGATCGTGGCGCAGCGTGGGCCGAGCGTGGTGGCGCTGGTCACCGGCGAAGAGCGGATCGTGCCCGAACGCACGCAGTACTGGGTCTGCACGGTCGAGGCGATGCCGACGGGGATCGGTGCGGACTTCCTTGCCATCGACGAGATCCAGCTCTGTGGCGACCCCGAGCGCGGTCATGTCTTCACCGACCGGCTGCTGCATGCGCGCGGGCTGCACGAGACGCTGTTCCTCGGCTCCGAGACGATGCGGGGGGCGATCGCCGCCTTGGTGCCGAAGGTGCAGTTCACGAAGCGCGAGCGGTTTTCCGAGCTGACCTATTCCGGCTCGAAGAAAATCTCCCGGATGAAGCCGCGCTCCGCCATCGTCGGGTTTTCGGTCGAGAATACCTATGCGATCGCGGAGCTGATCCGCCGCCAGAAGGGCGGCTGCGCGGTGGTGATGGGGGCGCTGTCGCCTCGCACCCGCAACGCGCAGGTCGAGATGTATCAGAATGGCGACGTGGATTATCTGGTCGCCACCGATGCGATCGGGATGGGGCTCAACCTCGATATCGACCATGTCGCGTTTTCGGCGACGTCGAAATTCGACGGGCGGCGGATGCGTCCACTCTTTCCGCATGAGCTGGCGCAGATCGCGGGCCGGGCAGGGCGCCACACCACTGACGGCACGTTCGGCGTGACCGGCGAGGCGCGCCCGCTGCAGCCCGAGGTGATCGAAGCGGTCGAGAACCATCGTTTCGCGCCGCTGCAGCGTCTGCAATGGCGTAACGCGCGGTTGGAATTCGGCACCGTGGACCGGCTGATCCAGTCGCTCGACGCGCGGCCAGAGGGCGAATGGCTCACCAAGGGGCGCGAGGCGGACGATGCGCGCGCGCTCAAGGTGCTGGCTGACGATCCGGCGATCCGCGACCGCATTACCAGCCCAAAGGATGTGCAACTCCTCTGGGATGTCTGCCGAATCCCCGATTTTCGTTCGATTTCCGAGGCCGAACATGCAACGCTTCTGGCGCGCATCTTCGAGTTCCTGCAATCGGGCAAGGGCGTGCCCTCGGACTGGCTTGCACGTCAGATCGAGCGTATCGACAGGACGGGCGGCGATATCGACACGCTCTCGCGTCGTCTCGCCTTCATCCGCACATGGACCTATGTTGCGCAACGCAAAGGGTGGGTCGATGATGAAAGCCATTGGCGCGAGGCGACCCGCGCTGTAGAAGACCGCCTGTCGGACGCGCTGCATGGCGCGCTGACGCAAAGATTTGTGGACCGGCGCACCTCTGTGTTGATGCGCCGGCTCAAGCAGAAGGAGACCCTCGTGGCCGAGGTGAACGACAAGGGCGAAGTGACGGTTGAAGGCGAATTCGCGGGCCGTTTGGAAGGATTCCGGTTCAAGCAGGACGAGACCGGCTCGCCCGACGAGGCGAAGATGCTTGCCCGCGCGGCCTACGAGGCGCTTGCGCCCGAGTTCAGCCTGCGCGCGGACCGCTTCTACAACGCCCCCGATACGGAGATGGATTTCACCGAGCAGGGCGGCCTGATGTGGGGCGAGACCGCTGTCGGCAAGCTGGTGAAAGGGCCCGATCTCCTGAAGCCGACCGTGCAGGCGTTCGTCGATGACGAGGCGGGTGCGGATGTGGCCGAGAAGGTCACACGCCGTCTGCAGCATTTCATCGACCGCAAGGTCGCAGCCCTGTTCGAGCCGCTTCTGGCGATGAGCCGCGACGAAGAGCTGACGGGGCTCGCCCGTGGCTTCGCGTTCCGCATGGTGGAATCGCTGGGCATCATCCCGCGCGAGCAGGTCGCCGCCGAGGTTAAGGATCTCGATCAGGACGCGCGCGGCAGCCTGCGCAAGCACGGCGTGCGCTTCGGCCAATACACGATCTTCATGCCCGCGCTTCTGAAGCCCGCGCCGACGCGGCTGCGGCTGGTGCTGGCCTCGCTGTGGTCGGGCGCGGATGAATTCCCCGAAAGCCCGCCTCCGGGCCTCGTGACGATCCCGAATATCGACGCGTTTGATGCCGAGACCTACCGTCTGTCGGGCTACCGTCCCTCGGGCGCGCGGGCGATCCGCATCGACATGCTCGAACGTCTCGCGGATCTTCTGCGCACGCAGGACAGCCGTGGCGGGTTCGAAGCCAATCCGGACATGCTCTCGATCACCGGCATGACGCTGGACCAGTTCGCCGATCTGATGGGCGGTCTGGGCTACAAGGCCGAGAAGGGCGAGCGCGCCAAGGTGAAGGCCGCCGATCTCGAGAAGGCCGAAGAGCAAGCCGGTGCCGAGGCGCTCAAGGCCGAGCAGGCCGACGAGGCGAAAGCCGAGGCTGGCGGCGGCGAGCAGCCTGCCGAGACCCATCCCGAGGCGGAGGCTGCGGCCGAGGCCGGCGGCGACATGGTGGCAGCCGATGACGTGACCAGCGACGAGGTCGAGGTGTTCTACACCTTCACCTGGGCGCCGCGTCCGCGCGGCAACCGTCCGCCGCGCCGCGAGCAGGGCCAAGGTGGCAAGCCCGGTGGCGAACGTGGCGAGCGCAAGGGCGGCGGCAAGCCGCATGGCAAGCGCGACGGTCACAAGGGCAAGAAGGGTGGCAAGCCGCAAGGCGCGCGCAACTTCGAGGCCCGTCCGCCGAAGAAGGACAAGCCGGTCGATCCGGACAACCCCTTCGCAGTTCTGGCTGCCCTCAAGGACAAGAAGTAACGACTCGCCATGGCTGACGCGCCCGAGCGCATCCGCATCGACAAATGGCTCTGGCAGGCGCGGTTCTGTAAGACCCGCGGCCTCGCGCAGGAGCTGGTGCAGGGTGGCAAGGCGCGCGTCAACGGTCAGCGCATCGACAAGCCCGGCCGGGCGATCGGTCCGGGCGATGTGCTGACGCTGCGACTCGGCAAAGGGCAGGATGCGCGGATCTGCGTTTTGCGGGTGCTGGACTGCGGCACCCGGCGCGGTCCGGCGGTCGAGGCGCAGACGCTTTATGCATTGCTCGAACCGGAAGGCTAAGCTGTGAGGAATGCCGCAGCGAAAAGCTCGGGCTCTCTCTTGAAAGAGGGGGCATCCCCCGCTAGGACGGGTCAGGAAGCTGTTCAATCGGGGTTTCACCAATGACCTACGTCGTCATCGATAACTGCATCAACTGCAAATATACCGACTGCGTCGAGGTCTGCCCGGTGGATTGCTTCTACGAGGGGGAGAACACGTTGGTGATCCATCCTGACGAATGCATCGACTGCGGCGTCTGCGAGCCGGAATGCCCCGCCGATGCGATCCGTCCGGATACCGAGCCGGGAATGGAATCCTGGGTCGAACTCAACCGGAAATATTCCGAGCTCTGGCCGGTGATCACCCAGAAGAAAGATCCGATGCCGGATGCCGAGAAACACGACGGCGAGAGTGGCAAGCTGGAGAAGTATTTCTCCGAGGCGCCCGGCGAAGGCGACTGACGGGTCGGTGATTCTGACCAATTTGCCCGATTCTGAGCGAATTGGGGCGGTTTACGCTGCGGCAAAGTGTCAAAATGCGCTGCATAACCCACTGAAATCGTGTGATATTACACATGCGCGACAGTAACGCGCTTTGAAATGCACGCGTTTTTTGCTATATTACTGTTACAAAATGAGTTCGACCCCACCTTTTGCGTCGCCTGCTCGCCCGCAAAAGAGATCTCGTGACTGACTGACGAACGCGGAGCTATTCAGCCCCGTGGGCGTCGTATGCTCGCTGGATACCGGGGTTCGTGACCGGCTGCAAGGAAACGAACCGCATGACCAAGACCAAGAAGACCGAATTCCGCCCCAATGATTTCGTCGTCTACCCGGCGCATGGCGTGGGGAAAATCATGTCCATCGAAGAACAGGAAATCGCCGGGCTCAAGCTCGAGCTTTTCGTGATCTCCTTCGAGAAGGACAAGATGACCCTGCGTGTGCCGACGCACAAGGCGACCGAAGTCGGGATGCGCAGCCTCTCGTCGCCTGACATGGTGACCAAAGCGCTTGAGACCCTCAAGGGCAAGGCGAAGGTCAAGCGGGCGATGTGGTCGCGCCGCGCGCAGGAATACGAACAGAAGATCAACTCGGGCGATCTGCTCGCGATCGCTGAAGTGGTGCGCGACCTGCACCGCAGCGACGATCAGCGCGAGCAGTCCTACTCGGAGCGTCAGCTCTATGAAGCTGCGCTCGAGCGTCTGACCCGCGAAGTCGCCGCCGTTTCGGGCACCGACGAAGAGCGTGCCGCGAAAACCGTCGACGAGGTTCTGGTCGGCCGCGCCGCCTGATCCCGACACTAGCGGAACTTTTCCAACGCGAGGCTTGCGAGCCTCGCGTTTTTTCATGTGCGCAGGGCAGGGCGAGGCTCAGGCTTCGGGGCCGGTCTTCTCGCTGCCCGGTGCCTCGCGGTCGCTCTCGTCGCGCTCGCCGCGGCGGCGGAACTGCTCCATCATCGCAGCTTCCAGCTCGGCGTTGAGCTCCTTCGTGCGCGCGATGTAATCGGGGTTCTGCTCCACCGGGACGCCCGGCTTCCAGACCTGCGCCAGATCGCGTACCGCGGCCCGGTCGAGCTTGAAGAACAGCTTCTCAAGCTCGGAGGCCTCGAAGGCCGAGAGCCCCGCATTCTCCAGCACGTAGCGCCCGGCGCGCAGCGAGCTGTCGAACATCTCGCGCACGATGTCATTCGCGCCCGCCCGATACAGGTCGAACACATGCGTCCGGTCGCGGGCACGCGCGACGATATGCAGATCGGGCCGGATCCGGCGCGCATAGGCAACCAGTTTCGTGGTGTTCTCGCGCCCGTCCAGCGCCACCACCAGCACACGCGCCTGATTAATCCCGGCCGCGGCGAGCAGATCGGGCCGCGTCGGGTCGCCGAAATAGCCCTTGAAGCCGAAGGTCCGCATCAGCTGGATCGTCTTGAGATCGGCGTCCAGAACCGTCGTGCGCATCCCCGACATCGTCACCAGCCGGTTCACCACCTGACCGAAGCGGCCCACCCCCGCGATGATGATCGGCTGCTGCTCGTCGATCGCGTCTGGGTCCGGGCCGGGGGGCTTGCGCAGCCGCAACCCGATCTGCTCGTGCAGGATGAACAGCAAGGGCGTGATCAGCATCGACAGCGCGATCACCACCAGAAGCTTCTCGGCCAAGGCGTTGGGCAGGATGCGTTGCCCCACCGCGAAGGAGACCAGCACGAAGCCGAATTCCCCCGCTTGTGCGAGGCTCAGGGTGAACAGCGAGCGATCCGGCCCGCGGATCTTGAACAGCACCGAGAGGCCGTAAAGCACCGCCGATTTCAGCGCGACCAGCAGGAAGACCAGCGCGAAGATATTGGCGGGCTGCGCGGTGATGACGTCGAAATTGATGCCCGCGCCCACGGTGATGAAGAACAGCCCCATCAGCAGCCCTTTGAAGGGCTCGATGTCGGATTCCATCTCGTGCTTGAACTCGCTATCGGCCAGCACGACACCCGCGAGAAAGGTGCCAAGCGCGGGCGAGAGGCCCACGAGGTTCATCAGGCTCGCGATGCCCACCACGATCAGCAGGGCCATCGCGGTATTCACCTCGCGCAGCCGCGCGCCTTGCACGAAGCGGAAGAGCGGGCGCACGAGGTAGTGCCCCATCAAGACGGTGAGGGCGACGGCTGCCAGCGTGATCACGGTGACACCCCAGGCGGGCAGCGAGTCGATAAGGCGAGCCACGACGTGATCGCCATGCCCCGCCTTGGCCACCGCGCGCGCGCCGGGCAGGGCCAGAAGCGGCATCAGCGCCAGCATCGGGATCACCGCGATATCCTGCGTCAGCAGCACCGCAAACGATGACCGCCCGCCCGCTGTCTGCATCAACCGCTTTTCATTCAGCGTCTGCAGCACGATCGCGGTCGAGGACAGCGACAGCGTCATCCCGATCGCCAGCGAGACGCGGAAATCCTCGCCCATCGCCATGACGATCACGGTGACGAGGATCATCGTAACCAGCACCTGCAACCCGCCAAGGCCGATCAGCTTGTCGCGCATTGCCCAAAGCGCGCGCGGCTCCAGTTCCAGCCCGATCAGGAACAGCATCATCACCACGCCGAATTCCGCGAAGTGCTGGAGGTCGGTCATTTCCGCGCCGGAGAGTCCCGTGGCGGGGCCGATCAGGATGCCCGCGATCAGATAGCCCAGCACCGAGCCGAGGCCCGCACGCGTGGCCAGCGGCACCGCGATGACCATCGCGAGCAGGTAGAACGTGGCTTGGAACAGAAAGCTTTCCATTGGCGGCTTGCATCCTTGGGCGGGTGCGCGGGGGAGGAGCGCGACGCGGCTATTCCCCAGCGTAGTCCGGCGCGGGCGGTGCGCAAGGGCGCAGGGGAAAGAATGGTTGCGCCGGGCGCGGTTAGCCGCCTTGCAGCAGCTTCAGCGTCAGGTTGCGCGACCCTTTCTTGTAGGTCAGCGCGTTGGAGCCGATCTGCGTCACGCGCCCGCCATCCAGCCGGTCACCCACGCCCACTTTCACGAAGCGCCCATTCGAGAGCCGCACCAGTGCGCGCCGGTTCGAGGAGGAGCCATAAAGCCCGATCAGGTTGATCTTGCGCAGGTTGATCACGTTCTCTTCGGTCGCCTGACGGGCGACGGAGGCCGAGGTCGGCAGGCGCGGCGGCGCAGCCGTGGGCTCGGGCTCGTCGAGGTCGGCGGGTCTCGGGTCGGGTACGGGCGTCGCGACAGGGGCGCGCGCAGCCGCTGCGGCAACCGACGGGGCGGGCTCGGCGGCTATCGCGGCGGCCAGTGCGTTCTCGACCGAGCGCGAGAAATTGCGCGGTTTCGTCGGCGGGGGAGCGGAGCGCGCCACGGCCAGAGCGGTCGCGCCGGCGAAGGGATCGGTGTTCTCGGCGACGGCGTCATCTTGCGCCTGCACCGCTGCGGAGACAGCTTCCTGGATCGAGGTCGGGCGACGCTCGGGGCGCAGCGCGGCGAGTTCGGGGTTCGCGACCGCGGCCGATTCCGAAGCGGGCGCCTGGGTCGAGGCGAGCTCGGTCACGGCGTCGGGCCGGGCCGTCGGGCGCGTGGTCTGGAGTTCGGGGTTGGGCTGCAGCGCCGGGTCCAGCGCGCCTTGATCGTTGGGATCGGCCTGCGCTGCGGGATCGGTCTGCTCCGGCGCAGGGGCCGCGCCGGTGAGATCAGCGGGGCGGTTGGCCGGGCGGAAGCCCGAGAGCGACGGGATCGCGCCCAGCGTGCCTTCCGGCGTGACCGGCTGCGTCTCGGCATAGGCCTGCGCGACCGCTTCGGGGCGGGAGCCCGGCGTAACGTCGGGTTCGCCCGCGAAAAGCGTGAAGCCGCCCGGCATCTCGACCCCGTCCTCCGTCGGTGTGACGGGCGGGGTGTCCGGCGGCGGCGTCTCGCTTTGCAGCGTCTCGGCGCTTGGCGGATCGAGCGGCGTCGCGGTGAAGGCCGGCAGGTTGGACGGCTGTGTCTCGGTCGTCGCGTTTTGCGCCTCGGTCGCCGGAGGCTCGGTTGTGTCGCTCTGCGGGGCGTCGCTGGTAGCGGCGTCGCCGGTAGCCGCGTCCGCTTGGGTGTCCACCGTGCTGTCCGCCGCCTCTGCCTGCGAAACCGGTGCGGTGTTAGCGGTCGTTTCTCCCGCGGTGTCGGGAGTGTCCGGCTGCGTATCTGCGAGCTGGTCTGCCGTGGCCGTATCGGCTGGCTGCGTATCGGTAGGCTGCTCGGTTGCCGCCGTCTCGGTGCCGGTCTTGGCGGGCGTCGCCTCATCCGCCGCGGCGGTGTCGTCAGTCGCGGCCGTGGCGGCCTCGTCGCTTGGAGCTGCCGGAGCGGGCTGCTCATCGGCAGGGGCGAGCGCTGCGACCTGATCGCTCTCGCGGGCAGGCTGTTCGGGTGCCGCGTCGGTTTGCGCCTGCGAGCCCGGCTCTGCGACTTCGGGAGTGGCGGTCGTGTCGGGCGTGGCCGGTGCGAGTGCGGTCTGCTCGGGGGCGTCATTCGCATCCGGGGCAGGCGCCTCGGCGATGGTGTCCGTCGGTGCATCGACCGGAGCGGGGTCGTCGAGCAGGGTGGTCCACAGCGCGATGATCGCCAGAACCAGCACCAGCGCACCGGTGAGCATCAGCCCGAGATGACGCGGCTTGCCGCCGGTCGCGGGGCGCTTGGTGCCGCCGAAAACGGTCTTGTCCTGCGAGGTCTCGACGATGGGGGCCGGGGTCGCGGTGCTCGGATCCGGCCCGTCCTTCGCCTCCTTGCGCAGCAGCGAGGTCGCGGGTTTCGCGCCAAGCGCGCCCGCGCCGCCGGTGCCCTTGCGTGCCGCGGCGCCCACGGGTTTGGCCCCTTTCGCGCCGGCTCTTGGAGCCGCTTTCGGCTCAAAACGCGGATCGGGCTCGTCGAAATCGAGGCTCGGCGCAGCGATCTTGGCGCTGCCCGCGGCGATCTCGCTGCGATCGGGCTGAGGGTGGAGCCGCGTGGCTCCGCCGAGCCGGGGGGGCGTCTCGTTCACGGTCACGGTGGTCGTGTGATCCCGGCGCGAGGCGAAAGCGGCGGCGATTACGCTGGCATCGGATTTCGGCAGATCGTCGTCGTCATCCTCGGATGTATCGTGGCCTTCGTCCTCCGAGTTAGAGGTCGCCTCCTCGGGCTTTGCGTCGGGTTCTGCGGCCTCGGGCACGGCCGGGGTGGCGGCAAGGCCTGCGGCGGTCAGCGACGCGTCCGAGGGCTCAACGCCATCCTCGGCGTCATCAATGGCCGTATCGTTCGGCTCGGCCTCGGCGAGCTCGACCGCCTCCGTCGCCTGGGTTTCCTCGGAGGCGACTTCGCCTGCCGTGACCGCTTCGGCAGCCTTGGCGGCGGGGCTTTCTGCGCCGGGCGTGTCGTCGCTCGGGGCCTCGGGGGCACTCGTATCTTGCGCGTCGGTTTCACCCTCAGAGGCCGCGAGCAGATCGGAGAATTCGCCCGGCTCTTCCGGCAGCGTGGCCTCGGGTTCCTCCGCCGAAGCTGCCTCCGTCGGTTGGTCCAAGGCGCTCAACTCGGCCAGTTCGGTTTCCGAGACCGCGCTATCGTCGGCAAGATCTGTGATGTCGCTTTGAGCGTCGGCTGCGTCCGCCTTAGCGAGGGGCGCCTCCTGCGTCACGGCTTCCGCCAACGCCTCGGTCGCATCCTCGGACAGATCGACGGCCACGATCAGGGCGGATTTGTCAGGCTCGACATGCGCGCCTTCGGGGATGTGCTGCGCGACCGAAGAGGTCAGGCCGAAATGCGGCTCCCCGGGAAAATCGCCGGGCTCGGGGGCGGCCACGAAGCTGACCGGGTTGAAGCCGTTCTCCTGCGCGAAGCTCTCGGCTTCCTTCAGCGTCTCGCGCGCGATCACGGCGACCTGCACGGTCTGGCCGGGGCCTACGAAATCATAGACCAACTCGCTGACCGGGTAGGGCGTCATGCCCTCCAGCGCGATCTCGATCTGGGTCTTGCGCTGCGCGGGGCTGGGGCCGGGCGCATAGATCGCGGTGTAGAGGATTTGCGAATCCGGCAGCACAAGCTTCGAGGTGAAGCCGCGCGGCGCCTGCGCGCGTGCCTTGTCGCGCAGGGCTGCGACCTCGGCCATCGGGTCATCGCCTTCGAGCGCGGCCTCGCCCAGAAGCGTCCAGCCCTCTTTCGCGCGGTGCACCAGAGCGATGCCATCATGCGAGAGGATCAATGCAAAATCGGGTTTCATGGGTACTGCGCGCGCCTCGGAGCGGTCCGGTCCAACTCTTCACATCTTCGTAAAGGAGATTCGATCTTCTGAAAAGCGTCGCGACCGGGGCGGAGCGGGCAATTGCCGGTTTTCCACTGTTTCGACGGCGCAGCCGCAGCGAGCGCCGGAAGAAATGTTCGAAATGCAATGAGAAGTGGTTTGAATGGCGCGCCGGTTTCGCGGCGCGCCATGTTTGTTATCAGCTGGTTGCGGCGCTCAGCGCCTGATCGAGATCGGCGATCAGATCGTCGACATTCTCGATGCCGATCGACAGGCGCACCACGTTCGGCGCGGCCCCTGCGGCGATTTGCTGCGCCTCGGTCAGCTGGCGGTGCGTGGTCGAGGCCGAGTGGATGATCAGCGAGCGCGCATCCCCCAAATTCGCGACATGGCTGAACAGCTTGAGATTGTTCACCAGCTTCACGCAGGCGTCGTAGCCGCCCTTCACCGCGACGGTGAACAGCCCGCCTGCGCCCTTCGGCGAGATGGTCTTCATCCGCTCGTGCCACGGCGAGCTCTCCAGCCCGGCATAGGTCACGTAGTCGATGCGCGGGTCCTTCTCGAGCCATTCGGCCACGGCTTTCGCATTGGCGTTGTGCTTGTCCATCCGCAGGCTCAGCGTCTCGATCCCCATCAGCGTGTAATGCGCGCCTTGCGGGTTCATCGTCATGCCGAGATCGCGCAGACCCACCGCGATCGAGTGGAAGGTGAAGGCCATCGGCCCCAGCGCCTCGTGGAATTTCAGCCCGTGATAGGCGGGTTCGGGTTCGCTCAGCGAGGGGAACTTGCCCGACGCCGACCAGTCGAACTTGCCGCTATCGACGACGCAGCCGCCGGTGACGGTGCCGTTGCCGGTCATGTATTTCGTCAGCGAGTGGACGACGAGCGTCGCGCCATGTTCGATCGGGCGGCACAGGTAAGGGGTGGCCAGCGTGTTGTCGACGATCAGCGGCAGGCCGACCTTGTCGGCGACTTTCGCCACCGCCGGAAGGTCGGTGATGTAGCCGCCCGGGTTCGAGATCGACTCGCAGAAGATCGCGCGGGTGTTCTCGTCCACCGCGGCTTCCAGCGCGTCGAGATCGTCGAAATCGACGAAGGTGCAGGACCAGCCGAAGCGTTTGATCGTGTGGCTGAACTGGGTGATCGAGCCGCCATAGAGCCGCGTCGAGGCCACGATGTTCAGCCCCGGTCCCATCAGCGGGAAGAGCGCCATGATCTGCGCCGCGTGACCCGAGGAACAGGTTACCCCGCCCGCGGCACCTTCCAGCGCCGCGACACGTTCGGCCAGTTTCATCACCGTCGGGTTGGTCAGGCGCGAATAGATGAAGCCCACTTCTTCGAGGTTGAACAGGCGCGCCGCGTGGTCGGCGTCTTTGAAGGCGTAGGATGTGGTCTGGTAGATCGGCACCTGCACCGCGCCGGTCGCGGGATCGGGCTCGGCGGCGGCGTGAATTTGCAGGGTGTCGAAAGCGTAATCGGACATGGTCTGGGGCTCCTCTTCTCTTGCCGAGACGTTAGCGGGACCGGGGGAGGCCGACAAACACATTCGTTTTGCGTGATGAGAGGGGGCAGCTCGCGCGGCTCAGCGCATCCAGAGCTTCGCGCGCTTGATCCGGTTGCGCAGCGCCTTCTCGTGGCGCGGCATCCCTTCTTCGGCGATGATCGCGCGCAGTTTGCGGCCCTTGCCCTGATAGATCAGCTTCTTCGCAGGCTCGTAGGCCTTCAGCACCTTCTTGATCTTGTTCGGGGCCGTCAGCTCTTCGACCGTGTCGATCACGGCCTCGCTTTCGCGCGCATACATTAGCGGCAGGGCGCGGTAATGGCAGGTGATCTCGCCGTCGAGCCCATCGAGCTCCGGCCCCGGACGCCCGCCGCCGAAGGAATGGATCACCAGTGGCAGGGCCACCTGATCGAGCCACGGGTCGAGCGACTGGCAGGCCAGTTCGTCGGGTGCATCGTCGCGGATTTCGCGGGCGTATCGCAGGAAGCGCGCGCCGAATTCGACGGGGTCGGCGCCGAAGAACCAACCCGCGTTGAAATACATATAGCGCCGCCAGTATTCGTCCGGCTGGCTCAGATCGAGCGTTTCCTCGAACCCGTCCAGCCCGAACTTGTCGTAGAGCGATTTCCAGATACCCGCGTAGCCGGGACCGTAAAGCGGCGGCTCGGGCCATGTGCCGGTGCGCCGCATCGACGCCGAAGGGCGGTCGAAATCGAAGCCAATCTGCGACAGCGGTCCGGTGAAGACCGTATCGGTGTCGAAGAAGACGAAGGGCTCCCCTTCGGGCAGGGCGGCGAGCGCCTCGATCTTGTTGCCATAGGGATAGGACTGACCGAAGATTTTCGACTCGAAGGGCACGATTTCCGCGCCCGCATCTTCAAGCAGCGCCCGCACCGGACCGGAAATCCGCGTCTCGTCGGACCAGCGCGGTCCGGGCTGCGGCTCGGCTATCAGCAGGCGCCCTATGAACTCCGGATTGGCCGCGCGAAAGCTCAGCGCGAAAAGAATTGCCTCGAATTCCAGCCGTCCCGCCTGTGCAACACAGAAGATGTTATAGGGTTGTGAAGTCCGGGGGGTCGCCGCCATACTGCCGCCTGTCGGAGGGTTTGGTGCAGTATAGCGAGAAAGTTCAGGGGTAAAAGGTGATACGGATAAGCAAGTTAGCAGCGCTGACGCTGTGTGGCCTCGCGTTGAGCGGCCCGGCGAGCGCGCAGAATTTCACCACCGCCGCCGAAGTGCGCCCGATTCTCGGCATGACCCGCGATTCCTGGGTCGCGATCCGGGAATATGGCGGGAAGGATCTGGTCTATTTTACCCATCTTCTGGCGTGGCGCTGCGGGCTGAGCGAGATTCGCTATGGTTTCAACGGCGCGCCGCCGAGCAAGTCGTTCAAGATGGAGAAGTGCCACGAGGGCACCGCCCAGCCCAACGCGATCTCGGGCGATAATGTCTATGTCAGCCAGCCGCAGGGCTCGGTCTCCGAGGTGCGGGTGAAGCTGATCTATGATGACGGCAGCTCGGAAGAGGCGCGGTTCAACCGCAAGGCGGTGCTGCAGTAAACGACGCAGCGAATGCGCGTTATTCAACGCAGCGGCCCCCGTGGGAGCCGCGTGTCACCAGTTCCTTAAGAGGGGGAAGTGGTGGGTGACCCTGGAATCGAACCAGGCGTGGGTCGCCCCGGCGGAGTTACAGTCCGCTGCCGCACCTTGCAGCACGTCACCCGACGCTGGGCGGGAGATACAAAAGGGGGCGGGAGGCGTCAAGAGAGAGTTTGCCGAAAAATTGCCCTCCGGATCAGAGCTTGCCAAACGAGGCCATTCCGCGCAGGTAGGGGCCAAAGGAGACCCGCGATGAAAAAGCCAGTCTGGGTGATCGAAAAGGAACGTGCCAAGCGCGCTGCGGCCGCCGAGACCGTGTGGCTCTTCGGCCTGCATGCGGTGCGCGACGCGCTGCAAAACCCGATGCGCGAGCGGCTGCGGCTGGTCTGCTCCAAGAACGCCGCCGACAAGCTAGCGGAGGCGATCGCGGCCTCTGGCATGGAGCCCGAGATCGTCGATGTGCGCAAGTTCGACAAATTCGTGCCGATCTCGACCGATTCCGTCCACCAGGGTGCGGCGCTCGAGGTGAAGCCGCTCGATTGGGGCGCGCTGAAGGATGTCTGCTACGATGCGCGCCGCGTGGTGCTGCTCGACCGGGTGACCGATCCCCATAACGTGGGCGCGATCCTGCGCTCGGCCGAGGTCTTCGGCGCGGCGGCCGTGATCGCGCCGCATCGCCATTCCGCGCCCGAGACCGGTGCGCTTGCGAAAACCGCCTCCGGCGCGCTGGAGCGTCAGCCCTATCTGCGGGTGAAGAACCTCTCCGATGCGATGGAGGAGCTGCGCCAGATGGGCTTCCGGCTGATCGGGCTTGCAGGTGAAGCCAAGATGTCGCTCGAAGACGGGCTGTCCGAGGCGGGAATGGAACCGGTTGCGCTGGTTCTGGGAGCCGAAGGGCCGGGGCTGCGCGAGAAAACCCGTGAAACCTGCGACCGTCTGGTGCGAATCCCCTTCGCGGGCGAATTCGGGTCGCTCAACGTCTCGAATGCCGCCGCAGTGTCTCTTTACGCATCCGCAAGCCGCTGACGGTCACAAAATCGCGATTATGAGGGTATGGACCTTAAAAGTGGTGAGATGCGTTCCTATCTCACTGTCAGAGGCGCAGCTTCGGAACCGCCGCGCCTCTAGTTCACTGTCCCTCGTTCCGCCACTATTGCGCCCAGCCTTTAAGGCTTGGGCGCATTTTTCTTAGAGGGCTGCGACAAAGTAGAGGTTTCAGATGCAAGACGAGATTCGCGACATTCTGGGCAATGCGAAGGTGATCGCCGTGGTCGGCATGTCCCACAAGCCGGAGCGCCCCTCTTATGACGTGGCGCGGTTTCTGCAGTCCAAAGGCTACCGGGTGATCCCGGTCAATCCCGGGCTCGCCGGGCAAGAGCTGCTGGGCGAGACGGTCTATGCCGATCTCGGCGCAATCCCCGACGAGATCGCGGTGGATATGGTCGACGTGTTCCGCCGTTCTGAGGCGGTGCCGGAGGTCGTGGATGAGGCCTTGGCACATCTGCCGCATCTCAAGACCATCTGGATGCAGCTTGGCGTGTCTCATGACGCAGCGGCCGAGACGGCGCGCGGGCAGGGGGTCAAGGTCGTGATGAACCGCTGCCCGAAGATCGACTATCCGCGCGTGATGGCCGGGTAAGGCGGGGGCTCTGCCCCCTCGGCCTGACGGCCTCACCCCCGGGATATTTTTCCAAGAGCGAAGGGGGGGGCAGCGCCCCTCAGCCCTTCACCGCTATGACTGCCTCCAGAATCGCATCGGCGATGTAATCCAGATCCGGCTGCTTGAGGCGTGCGGGCAGGCGCGTATCGCAGGCGCGCATCAGCATCTCGCGGGTTTTCGGCAGCTCCGGTACGTCACCGAGGAACTGCCAGTTCCAGAAGGCGCGCGCGTTGTCTTGGCTGAGGCCAAAGACCTGCACGCTGACACCGCGGGCCTTGGCCTCCGATTGCAGCTTGCGGGCCTCGTCATCGGACCAATCGCCCGCGAGGTTGAACTGCAGCGAATCCGGGGCGCGGGTTTCGGGGCCGAGCGGCGGCGGCACGTCGAGCCAGTCGCTCGTGTTCAGTCGCTCGGCGACATAGTCGTGGTTCGCGCGGCCATCATTCACGCGGCGCTCCACTTCCGCGATCTGCGGGCGGATAACGGCGGCGGAGAGGTTCTGCATCCGGCAGTTATAAAGCGGCAGTTTGTTTTGCCAGTGATGGAAGCTGTTTTGCAGCCCCGGGTGCTTCTTCCAGTTATGCTCGTAGGCGCCCGACATGATCACAGCGCGGGCTGCCAGTTCCGGATCGTCGGTCAGAAGGATGCCGCCTTCGCCCGCGTTGATCAGCTTGTAGGACTGGAAGGAGAGGCAGCCGATCTTGCCGATCGTGCCGATCTTCTTGCCATTCCAGAGCGTGCCGAGCGAATGCGCGGCGTCTTCGATCACCGGCACGCCCTTCTCGGCGGCCAGTTCCATGATCGCGTCCATATCGGAGGTGTGGCCGCGCATGTGGCTGATCATCACCGCGTCGATGCTGTCGTCGAATTTTGCGCGGAAATCGTCGAGGTCGATGCGGAAGTTGGAGCCGACTTCGACCAGAACCGGGACGCAATCGGCATGGACGATGGCGGAGGGGACGGCGGCGAAGGTGAAGGCCGGGACCAGCACGCGTGCCCCGCGCGGCAGGTCGAGCGCCTTCATCGATAGGAACAGCGCCTGCGAGCACGACGACACGGCGACCGCGTATTTCACGCCCATGAATTCCGCGAATTCGGCTTCCAACTTGGCGACAGGCGCGTCTGCGGAGGTGTAGCGGAAGAGGTCTCCGCTGGTCAGGAGACGTTCGATCTCGGCTCGGGCGGCCTCGGGGATGGCCTCGGCGTCATAGCAATTCGGGGCGGTCTGTCCGTCACGCGGCATGGCAAGATATCCTGAAACTGACTTTCAGATTTTCTTTACACGAATGCCGCTTTTTGCGCCAATGAAGAATTCATGACCAAATTTGAGGCGGCGGCGGCTTGCCTAGATCCCCAGCTTGTCGCGCATCGAGAACCACGTCATCGCGGCGACCAGAAGCGGGCTGCGCAGGAGCGAGCCGCCCGGGAAGCCCGGCACTTTCAGCCCGGCCATCAGGTCGAAGCGCTCGGCTTGGCCAGCCACCGCCTCGGCCATGATCTTGCCCGCCATCGTGCCCATCGCGACGCCATGGCCGGAAAACCCGCTGGCCGAGAGCGCGTTTTTCAAGGGCCGCGCGAAATAGGGCATCCGGGTGCGGGTGATCGCGAGCGTGCCGCCCCAAGCGTAGTCGATCTTCACATCCGCAAGGGAGGGGTAGACCTCCAGCATCGGCTTGCGCACGGTCTGCACGATGTCGGGAAACTTGTAGCCATAGCTCTCGCCGCCGCCGAAGAGCAGGCGGTTATCGTCAGAGAGCCGCCAGTAATTCACCACGAATTTCGTGTCCGCCACGGCGACATTCTCGCGCAGAACTTCGGCGACGCGCGGCCCCAGCGGCTCCGTCGCGACGATGAAATTGTTGATCGGCATGACATGCGAGGCTACGCGCGGGGCGAGGTTGCCCAGATAGCCGTTGGCCGCGAAAATCAGGTGATCGGCGTCGATATGGCCATGCTCGGTCTGCACGCGTACCGGTTCGCCGGGGCGGATATGGTGGACGAGCGAGCCTTCGTGGATCGTCACGCCCGCCTTTTCGCAGGCGAGCGCCAAGGCTTGCGCGAAATTCAACGGATGCAGGTGCCCCGCGCCCCGGTCGATATCGCCGCCGAGATAGGCCTCCGAGGGCAGGATCGCGTGCAACGCCTCGCGGGAGAGCGGCTCCACCTGATCGTAGCCGTAATCGCGGGCCAGCTTCTCCGCCATGTGATGCGAATGCGCGACTTCGGATTGCGTCCGGCAGGCATGGGCGATGCCGGGATGGAAGGTCACACCCATCTCATAGCGCGCGATCAGGTCGCGGATCAGCGCCTTCGCGTCCTCGCCGATATCCCAGAGCCTGCGCGCCATCTCGGGGCCGTGGGCTTTCTCCAGATCGTCCTGCTCCAGCCGCTGGCCCGAGCCGACCTGCCCGCCATTTCGTCCCGACGCCCCGAAACCCACGCGATGGGCCTCCAGCAGCCGCACCGAATAGCCCTTCTCCGCCAGATGCAGCGCCGCCGAGAGGCCGGTGAAGCCGCCGCCCACGACGCAGACATCCGCCCGGTGGCGGCCCTTCAACTCGGGCCAGCGCCGGTCGGTCAGCGCGGTCGCTGCGTAATAGCTCGGCGCGTGCTCGCCCTTGCGGTCATTGGCGAAGAGCAGGTTCATCGCATCACACGTTCATCAGCAGATGCTCGCGCTCCCAGGGCGAGATCACCTGCAGGAATTCCTTGTATTCGTTGCGCTTCACCGCCTCGTAGACCGCGCAGAATTCCGGCCCCAGCACGTCGCGGATCGGCGCGCTTTCCGAGAAGAGATCGAGCGCATCGCCCAGATTCACCGGCACGTCCTCGGCCGACATATAGGCGTCGCCGAGACATTCGGGCTTCGGCATCTGCTTTTCCTTGAGGCCCAGATAGGCGCAGGCAAGCGATGCCGCGAGCCCGAGATAGGGATTGCAATCCATCCCCGCCAGACGGTTCTCGATCCGTCGCGCCGCCGGGCCGGAGATCGGCACCCGCAGGCCCGTCGTGCGGTTGTCGCGACCCCATTCGAGATTTATGGGCGCTGCGAAATCCGGCACATAGCGGCGATAGCTGTTCACGTAAGGCGCCAGCAGCGCGATCACCGCAGGCAGGTGCGTCTGAAGCCCCGCGATGCAATGCAGGAAGGCTTCCGTCTCGCCGCCATTCTCGTCCGAGAAGATGTTCTGGCCGGTCTTGGTGTCGATCACCGACTGGTGGATATGCATCGCCGAGCCCGGCTCGCCCTCGATCGGTTTCGCCATGAAAGTGGCGAAGCAATCCTGACGCAGGGCGGCCTCGCGGATCAGCCGCTTGAAGTAGAAAATCTGGTCGGCCAGTTCGACCGGGTCGCCATGGGCGAGGTTGATCTCGATCTGCCCGGCGCCGCCCTCTTGCAAGATGCCGTCGATCTCGAAGCCCTGAAGTTCGGCGAAATCGTAGATGTCGTCGATGACCTTGCCGTATTCATCGACCGCCGACATCGAATAGGCCTGCTTGGCGGCCGCTCGACGACCCGAGCGTCCCATCGGCGGGATGATCGGCTGGTTCGGGTCGACGTTGCGCGCGACGAGGAAGAATTCCATCTCGGGGGCGACGACGGGCGTCCACCCTTCGGCCTCATAGAGCGCGAGCACGCGCTTGAGCACGTTGCGCGGTGCGATCGGCACCGGATTGCCCTGCTGGTCCTCGACGTCATGGATGATCTGCAAGGTCCAGTCCGCCGTCCACGGTGCGGCCGTCGCGGTCGAGAAATCGGGCGTCAGGATCATGTCCGGCTCGGTGAATGCGCCCGAGGGGTTGTCGGTCCATTCGCCTGTGATCGTCTGCAGAAAGATCGAGTTCGGCAGGAAGAAGCGATCCTGAAACTTGAATTTCGAAGCGGGCATCGCCTTGCCGCGCGCGACCCCTGCGATATCGGCGACGATGCACTCCACCTCGTCGAGACGCCGACCTTCGATGTAATCGCGTGCGGCCTGCGGAATACGGTCGGTCCAGTCCTTCATGTCGCTCATCGGTCAGCTTTCCGGGTGCGCGGGCACCCTTGTCTTGAGGAAGAAATCGGCGATGCGCTCGGCGATCCGGGACGCGCCGTTGGGCTGCCCGAGCCGCGTGCGGGCGGCCTGCATCAGGTCATCGGGCACGACGCCGCGCCCGCGTGTGTCCATCAGCCCTTCCACGAATGCGTCGGGAAATTCAGGATGCGGCTGGACGGTGAAGATCGTGTCGCCATAGGCAAGCGCGGGGTAGGCGCAGAAATCATTGCCCGCGATCGGGGTCGCGCCCGGCGGCAGCTCGGTCACCTGATCTTGATGCCACGCGTTGAGCGCGATTACCTCGCCGCCGAAATCGTAATCCTGCGGGCCCACGGCCCAGCCGCCGGAGAATTTCTCGACCTTGCCGCCAAGCGCCTGCGCGATGATCTGATGGCCGAAACAGATGCCCACCATCGGGACAGCCTCGGCATGGGCGTCGCGGATGAACGTCTCGAGCGGCTTGATAAAGGGATGATCCTCATAGGCGCCGTGGCGCGAGCCGGTGATCAGCCAGCCGTCGCAGTCATGCACGCTTTTCGGGAAGTGCATATGCTCGACGTCGTAGCGTTGGAATTCGAGGCCGCGCCCGGCGAGCAGCGCTTCGAACATGTCAGGATAGTCGCCCGCCTTGTCGCGCAGAACGTCGGGGGATTGGCCGGTTTGGAGGATGCCGATACGCATGGGAGGTCCGCTCGTAAGCTCTTGTTGCCGAAGCGTAGTGCGGGGCGTGAGCGGCGGCAAGGGGGCTCCGCCCCCGGCGCGTGCCGCGCCTCCCCCGGGATATTTGTGCCAAGAGGAAGATGCGTTTCGGCTTGGTCGAAATATCCCGGGGGGAGGGCGAAAGCCCGAGGGGGCAGAGCCCCCTCTTCCTTAAGTCTTGTCGCCCTACGGCGACGGGAGGCCAGAGCCCCCTCTTGCTTTGGTTTTGCCGCGCTTAGCGCGAGCGGATCATTCCCATGATCTCGAGCGTCTTGCCCAGGATCGGCTGCGCGATCTCGTCGGCCCGGTTCGCGCCGTCGCCGAGGATATTGTCGATCTCGGAGGGATCGTTCATCAGCCGGGTCATCTCGTCCGAGATCGGAGCGAGCTTCGCGACCGCCAGTTCGGCTAGCGCCGGTTTGAACTTGCCGAAGCCTTCGCCGCCATATTCACCCAACACCTGCGTCGGCGTCATGTCGGCCAGCGCCGCGTAGATGTTCACGAGGTTGCGCGCTTCCGCCCGGTCCTTGAGCCCGTCGAGATCCGAGGGCAGGGGCTCGGGATCGGTCACGGCCTTGCGGATCTTCTTGGCGATCGTGTCGGCATCGTCGGTCAGGTTGATGCGGCTCGCATCCGACGGGTCGGATTTCGACATCTTCTTGGTGCCGTCGCGCAGGGACATCACGCGGGTCGCGGCGCCTTCGATCAGAGGCTCGGGGGCGGGGAAGAACTCGGTCTTGTAGTCATGGTTGAACTTGGCCGCGATGTCGCGGGTCAGCTCCACATGCTGCTTCTGATCCTCGCCCACCGGCACCATCGTCGCATGATAGAGAAGGATATCGGCGGCCATCAGCGCGGGGTAGGCGTAGAGGCCGAGGCTGGCCTTCTCGGCATTCTTGCCTGCCTTGTCCTTGAACTGGGTCATCCGGTTCATCCAGCCCAGACGCGCGACGCAATTGAACGCCCAGGCCAGTTCGGCATGGGCCGAGACCTGGCTTTGGTTGAACAGGATCGAGCGCTTCGGATCGACGCCCGAGGCGATGAAGGCGGCAGCCGCCTCGCGGGTGTTGCGGCGCAGCGCGTCCGGCTCTTGCCAGACCGTGATCGCGTGCAGGTCGACGAGGCAGTAGATCGTCTCGATCCCTTCGTCCTGCTTCTGGGCAAAGCGCTTGAGCGCGCCCAGATAGTTGCCCAGCGTCAGCCCGCCAGAAGGCTGGATGCCGGAGAAGATCCGCGGTTTGAAATTGGCGTTGAGGGGTTGCGCTTGCTCGCTCATCTGATGCTCCTGATCTGCGGGGGGTGGAAGCCCGCCATTGAGGATCTCCCGGGGTGGAAATCCGCTCTCCGCTCGCTTATCGCTAAAGCGCAAAGGGCGCAACTGAGCCCGCGAGCAGGAGACCATTATGCGCGACGGCTATGACGAACACCCGATGAACCCGCTGCCGCCAGTGGTCTGGCTTTTGGCGCTGCCGATCATCGCGACGGAGCTGTTCTTCGCGATGGGCCAGTCGGGGCTGATCGGTGGGGCGCAGGCGGCGGGCTGGCGGCTCGACGCGCTGCAGAAATTCGCTTTCTCGCCGCAGGTGATGCGCGCAATGTTCGAAACCGGTCAATATCCGCCCGAGCAGATGATGCGGATTTTGACCTATCCTTTCGTGAACGCCTCGGTGACGCAGGCGATCTTCGTGCTCGTGTTCCTTCTGGCGCTGGGCAAGATGGTGGGCGAGATCTTCTCGGGGCTCGCCGTGGCGGTCGTGTTCTTCGGCGCGACGATCCTTGGCGCGCTGGTCTATGCGGCGCTGCCGTTTACGCAGATCGGGCTCTATGGCGGCTATCCGGGCGATTACGGGCTGATCGGGGCCTTCACGTGGATCTTGTGGACGCGGCTGGGGCAGGAGAATGCGAACCAGCTGCGGGCGTTCTCGTTGATCGGGGCGCTGATGGGCATTCAGCTGATTTTCGCGATGATCTTCGGCGCGCGCCCCGACTGGATCGCGGATATCGTCGGGTTCGTCGCTGGTTTCGTGCTGAGCTTCTTCGTGGCGCCCGGCGGGATGCAACGGACCTTGCAGCGGCTGCGGCGGCGGTGAGGACTTAGGGGCGGGCGCGGCCCGGGGCTGGTCGCCCCGCGCCAAAGTAGCCCCTCACGCCCCGCCCGGACCGCGGCGCATCGCACCTTTCAGATCGGCCATATGCATCGCACCGATGGCGATAGCCGTGCCGAAATAGACGAGCATCCCGAACAGCACGAGCCCCAGCAGCGCCAACGCGCGCAGGCCCGGCACGGCGAACGCGCCCGGCACTGCCCAGGTCACCGCCCAGATCGCAGCGCCCATCACCAGCGCCGCGACCACGATGCGGGGCAGGCGGCGGTAGAAACGGTGATCGAAGCTCGCGGCCTCGCCCATCGGACGCGCGCCGAGCCAGAGCTGCGCGACCATCGCCCAGGCGGCGAGCGTCGTGCCGACAGCCGCCGCGAGATAGCCGATCACGAAGGACAGCCCGATCGCCAGCACCGCGTTCACCACCATCGCGACCAGCGCGTAGTTGAACGGCGTGCGGGTGTTCTCGCGGGCGAAATACAAAGGCTGCAGCACTTTCTGCAGCACGAAGGCGGGCAGGCCGAGCCCGTAGATCGCTGTGGCCCAGGCGGTGGCGATCGTGTCCTCGTGTGTGAACTGGCCGCGCTCGAACAGGACCGAGACGATGGGCTGGGCTGCCACCAGAAGCGCTACGGCGGGGCCGACGGTGAAGAGGAGCGCGAACTCGCCTGCGCGCGAGAAGGAATAGCGGCTGCCAGCCGTGTCGCCGCCGCGCAACCGGCGCGACAGGTCGGGCAGCAGCACCACGCCAATCGCGATACCCACCACACCCAGCGGCAGCTGATAGAGCCGGTCGGCATAGTTCAGCCACGCAATCGCGCCGTCGAAATGCGAGGCGACCTGACGGCCCACCAGCAGGTTGACCTGGACCACACCGCCCGCGAGCATCGCCGGGATCGCGATACGGACAAGGCGTTTCATGTCTGGCGACAGGCGCGGGCGCTTCGGGACGATCTTGAAACCCGCGCGCCATGCGGCGACCCAGACGAGCGCAAGTTGTGCCACGCCCGCGACCGGCACGGCCCAGGCCAGCGCATCGCCCACCGGCCAGCCTGCCTGATCGGCCATGAGCATCGCGATGACGAAGGTGATGTTCAGCAGCACCGGCGCTGCGGCCGCGGCGGCGAAATGCCCCGCCGCGTTCAGCACGCCCGACAGAAGCGCGCTGAGCGAGATGAAGAGGATGTAGGGAAAGGCGATCCGGCCATAAGTTGTGGCGATCGTGAAACGCTCATCGCCCGCGAAACCCGAGGCCATCGCCAGCACCAGCCACGGCATCGCCGCCGAGGCCACCAGCGTGAGAACGATCAGCACAGAGGCCAATCCCCCCATCGCCTCGCGTGCGAAGCCCTGTGCATTCTCTCCGCCCTCCAGCTTTTTCGAGAAGATCGGGATGAAGGCGGTGTTGAACGCGCCCTCTGCGAAGAAGCGGCGGAACAGGTTGGGCAGCGAGAAGGCCACGAGGAAGGCCTCGGCCACCGGGCCTGCACCCAGGTAGGCCGCGATCATCATGTCGCGCGCAAAACCGAGGATGCGGCTCGCCATGGTCCAGCCGCCCACCGTGAGGAAGCCGCGCACCAGCCGGATTGGTTTCATATTAGTTGCCCGCCCGTTTCGCGCCTGACGCGATGGCGTCCATCAACTTCTTCTCGAGCGCTTCCTGGCGGGGTTTGGAATGCAGTTTCAGGCCGAACATGTCTTTCACATAGAAGCTGTCCACGACCTGCGCGCCATAGGTGGCGATCACCGCCGAGGAGATCGAAATATTGTTCGACGCCAGCGCCCGGGTCAGGTCGTAGAGAAGGCCGGGCCGGTCGCGGGTATCGACTTCGATGATCGTGTAGATATCCGATCCTTCGTTGTCGATGGTGATATGGGTCGGGAACTTGAACTCGCGCTCACGCTTCTTGAGCTTGTCGCGATCCTTGAGCGCCTCGCGGGCGACGACCTCGCCTTTCAGCGTCTTCTCGATCATGCCGCGCAGGCGGGTCAGTTTCGACGCCTCGTAGGGGTGGCCCTCGGCATCCTGAACCCAGAAGACGGCGGTCGCATAGCCGTCCTTCGAGGTGTAGGTGCGCGCGTCGACCACATTCGCGCCGACCAGCGCCAGCGCGCCCGAAAGCCGCGAGAAGATGCCGGGGTGATCGGCCAGCGCGAAGCTCACACGGGTCGCGTCGTGATCGTCGTCGGGATGCAGGTCGATACGGATCTCGTCATCGCCCAGATCGCGCAGCAGCCGCGCGAAGATCTCGTGATTGACCGTGGCGAGCGCCTGCCAATAGGGCGGGTAGTGACGCCCCAGCTCGGCGCGGATCTGTGCCTTGTCCCAGCCGTCATCCGCCTCCAGAACCTCGCGCAAGGCCCGCTTGGCCTCGTCGGTGCGCTGTTCGCGATTGACCGCTTCCAGCCCGTGCTCCAGCGCCATTGCGGTCTCGGAATGCAGCTTGCGCAGCAGCGTCGCTTTCCAGTTGTTCCAGACATTCGGGCCGACGCCGCGAATGTCGCAGACGGTCAGCACCGTCAGCAGGTCGAGCCGCTTGCGCGACTTCACGCGCTTGGCGAAATCGCGGATCGTGCGCGGGTCCGACAGGTCGCGTTTCTGCGCCACGTCGGACATCAGCAGGTGATGGCGCACCAGCCATTCGACGGTCTCGGAATCCTCTTGGTTCAGCCCCAGCCGCGGCGCGACCTTGCGGGCGATCTTCGCGCCG